>JARLIW010000120.1 GCA_031291515.1 Beijerinckiaceae bacterium
AGGCGACGAAATCATAAGCCTGGCCCGCGGCCGCGATCGCGGCATTGAGCGCGAGGATTTGCGAGCGGCCGGCGCTGCGCGCGATCACGAGATCGGGCCGCCGCGCGAGGCGCTCCGGCGCCTCGGCATCGACATCCACCCCCGCGATGAAGGTGATGCTCACCGGCTGATCGAGAACTTGCGCCAACGCGCTCTCCATCGCGCGCTCAATGAACGTGCGACTTCCCGGCTCCGTCGTGCAAGGTTTGAGACGCGTGGGGATAATCACCGCCAAGCGCAATTCATGCGCGGACGGATCGGCGGCGCCTTTGGACCCCGCGATCAAACGCATCCCATCGAATCGCGCGACATGTGTGCGCGCCCGTTCGATCAAGGTGTTGGTATCCCCGATTTTCACGGCTTTGCGCGGCAAGAGGCGGCGCAATCGGGCCCAAAAACCGCCGGGAAGATTCGCATCGACCAGAGCGCTGTCAGGGTGCCGCATACCGGTTTCCGTCTCCCTTGCCATGCGTCCGCGGCACCCTCACGTTTTCAAAAGCGCGAAACCCATATACGCAAAGGCGCGGCGCACAAAGGGGTTATGCTGGGGTGCGAACGCGTGCGAGCTTTGCGCAGTTTGACGGCGGAAACTGGTAAAAGCCGCCTTGTATTCGCACTTGGCAAGGCAATATTTAAGGACGAGGCTTGAAAACCCCTTTGATACACACCGGATTTATGACTGCTATTTGTGTATGGCTATGTTTATAAAACCCGCCACCGGGATACAAAGGTTTCCCCTCGATGAATAACCCCCGCACAGTATCGAAAGGCTCGATACGAGCTTGTTGTTCCGCGATAACCTGATGCAAATACTTGATTACCGCACAATCAAGAAACCTCAATAATTTATCGCCGTCTATTTTCGATCCTTTGTCCTTGTTTTCGGGCATCGGATCACCGGCGGCCTCGCACAGAGCCTTAAGACCGTCAAAGGCCGATTTAAGGAGCTCTAAATTTTCCCGAAGGGTCAAATCCAGGCAATTCCTTAAATCTATAACAGCACCAATAACATAGGGGTTTTTATAGGAACCCGATTTAGCTTTGTTTTCGGCCCATTCAAGGGCACGATCTGGATCATTTTCCCAAAAGTAAATACCAGGTCCCAACCAATCATAGTCGCGTTTCGACGGACTCAAATTCAATCCCAAATTCAGCGCATTGAGCCCGGTCTTCTCGTCACAGCCATGATATCCGAGGATCAGAGCAGACGATTTTGTCATGCCTTAGCTTTAGAGACAGCATTAGCAACAGCTTTAGCGACCCGCTTAGCGCGAACGGGCTTCTCCCCGCCGTAGTGAGGCGATAGAGTTCCCTTAGACGTATAAATGCCTTGGCGAACCAACGCTCGATGAGCCGCTTCTCGAGAAACAGTATTCTTCTCGAGATATTTGGCACCCAGTGCCTTTATGATCTCAATGCGCTCGTCATCGGTCATCGTCATCTCCATGGATGATTTTACGGACAAACGCGAGAAACACAATAAGGCGCGTCTCTCAAGGCCTAACCTCTCCCTAACCGCGCAGCGCCTCGGGCGCGGGACCGCCCGTGGCCCAATCGAGCAATTGCACGCTGTGGACGATCGGCAGCTTGGTGCCGCCGCCGATCTGCATGATACAGCCGATATTTCCGGCGGCGATCACGTCGGGCACCGTCTTGAGAATATTCGCGACTTTGCGCGCCTGGAGTTCGCCCGCGATCTCCGGCTGGAGGAGATTATAAGTCCCGGCCGAGCCGCAGCAGATATGCCCCTCCGGCACGGCGACGACGTCGAAACCGGCATCGCCCAACAAAACCATCGGGGCCAGCGTCACCTTTTGCCCATGCTGTAAGGAACAGGCGGAATGATAGGCGACGCGCAGACGCGGCGCCGTGCCCGCCGGCTTGATGTCGAGCAAGGACAAAACCTCGGACACGTCCTTCGCGAGACCCGCGACGGCGGCGGCATCCTCGGCCAAGGCGGGATCGTCGCGGAACATGAAGCCATAGTCCTTGACCGTCGTGCCGCAGCCCGACGTATTGATCACGATGTGATCGAGGCCATGCGCGTCGCGCTCGTTGATGAAGGCGCGGATATTGGCGCCGGCCAGACCATGGGCGGATTTCGCATGGCCCATGTGATGGGGCAGCGCGCCACAACAGCCCGCGCCCGGCACCACCACGACCTCGACGCCATGGCGCGTCAGCACGCGGATCGTCGCCTCGTTGATGGCGGGATCCAAAACCGTTTGCGCGCATCCCGTCATCAACGCCACGCGCATCCGCCGAGCGCCCCGCGCGGGATAGAGGGCGGGTTGGCTGCTCGGCGATGCCGCGGGCAAGCGGGCCGGCGCCATCGCGAACAGCGCCGCGAACCGTTTTGGAAACAACGGCGCCAGCGGTTTGAATAGACGCGCGCCTTGCAGCGCGAGCCGGAACAAGGCCGGGCGCGGCAGCACCAGCGCGAGCATTTCTCGGATCAATCGATCCATGACCGGGCGCTTATAGGTTTCCTCGATATGGACGCGGGCGTGATCGACGAGATGCATGTAATTCACGCCGGACGGACAGGTCGTCATGCAGGACAAACACGACAGGCAGCGGTCGACATGCTTGACGGTTTCCGCATCGGCGGGACGGCCTTTTTCGAGCATGTCCTTGATCAGGTAAATGCGCCCGCGCGGACTGTCGTTTTCCTCATTGAAGAGGAGAAAGGTGGGGCACGTCGCGGTGCAGAATCCGCAATGCACGCAACTGCGCAGGATCTTCTCGCTGGCGGCAAAGGCGGGCCGCTCCAACAGGCCGGGGGCGAAATCGGTTTGCATGATATGAGCGCTCAGGCCTCGAGACCTAGGCGTCCCCGGTTCAAGATGTTGAGAGGATCGAAGCTCGCCTTGACGCGCCGCGACAGAGCCGCGAGCGCCGGCGCCTGCGGGTGAAACACTTGCGTTTTGGCCCGGATCTCGTCATCCGCGCGCATCAATGTCGCGTGACCACCGTGACCGGCCAAGTGGCGCCGGATTTCGGCGGAGGCCGCGTCGCCGCGTTCAAGCCCGAGCCAGACGAGGCCGCCGGCCCAATCGTAGTACCAACGCGCGAGCGGCACGCCAGCGCCGCGAAGCGCCTCGACGAAAGCAGCGGCCGCGCTCGGCGTGGTCGAAACTTTCCACACCGGCCCCTCGACACCGGCGATCGGCACGGCATCGCGCAACGACGCCCACAGACGCGCGGAGGCGAGCGGGCCAAGATCGTCGAGACGGCCCGCCGGTCCGAAACGCGCCACGAGATCCTCGAAACGCTTCGCGACGGAAATCTCCGGCCCCTCGAGCCGCAACAAGGCACAGGGGCCCGGCGGCAGATCGGCCCAAGCGCCATCGGGCAGACATGCAAAGCTCGACACTTCCTGCGACAAGCCGCTCGCCTCGCGCAACACCTTGAGACAAGCGGCTTCGCTCGAAGCTTCGACCAATAGGGTGCGCTCGGTTTCGGCCTTGGGCAGAACTTTGAGCGTGATCTCGGTCATGACGGCCAAGGTGCCGTGCGACCCCGCGATCAGCTTGGAAAGATCGTAGCCCGTGACATTCTTCATGACGCGGCCGCCTGATTTGAAAATATCGCCACGCCCGCTCACCGCGCGAAAGCCCAGCACGTGATCGCGCGCGGCCCCGGCCTTGATGCGGCGCGGACCCCCGGCATTGACCGCGATCGTGCCCCCGAGCGTGCCCGGACGATTGCCGCGCCAGAGCGGCGCGGGATCCATCGGCTCGAAGGCGAGTTCTTGCCCCTGCGCGTCGAGAAGCGCCGAAATCTCGGTCATCGACGTGCCGGGCCTGGCGCGCAGCACGAGTTCGTCCGGTTCGTAGAATATGACCCCGGACAAAGCGCCGACATCGAGCGTCGCGCCGGCGTCGACGGCGTGACCAAGACCGCGCTTTGAGCCATGGCCGATGATTTCGAGAGGCGTGTTGGCGCTCATCGCCGCCTGCACGACGGCCAGCACCTCATCCTCGTTCCGCGGTTGATACAGATCCATGATGCTAAGAACGGGATGAACCAGAGAAAATCAAGCCACCAGCCGATAGGGGACGTGGGGCGTCTAACTTGCGGCATAAGGGCGCTGTCACGAGACCAACCCAGCGTAAATCTTTACGATGCTTTCGACTTCATCCTCCGTCAAAAGCGCAAATTCGTTTGCTCGCGCGCGTTTCGACAGGTGCCCGCGACCCTGACGGAGAAACGATAATAAGAGATCGAGCTTACGTTCGCCCATATCGGCAATATACGTCACCTTTTTATGGAACGTGTCTCTTTGCTCCAGGAATAAAAGCTCCTCGGGCAGATCCCTCTCGACCGCCGTTTCGATGCATTTGAAGAGAAACTCACAATGAGCCGTCGCGTCGAAATATCTGTAATAGTCCACCGTATCGTTCAAAACCTCGACATTGCCGCGCTCGGTCGGTCTCCACTCGATCCACTCCAAAAGAAGGGCGGATACAGCTTCTAGCGTATCCTTATAGCGCGCCAAATCGTGGAGAATGACACTTGAGATGGGAAAAACGATCTGCTCCGGCGTGTATTTGTGCTCAGCTAAGACATGATGCATGAGAAATCGATGGAGCCGCCCGTTTCCGTCCTCGAAGGGATGGACATAGACGAAACCGAAAGCGACGCAGGCCGCCGCAAGCACGGGGTGAAAAAATTTCACTCGTGACAAATCATTAAAACGGCTGATTCCGCTCAGAAGACTGTTTAGATCATTTGCATTCGCACTAATGTGTTCCGGGACGGGCTGCCCCGTCGCGTCATGCCTGCCAACGAACCCGCCCTCGTGCCGTAGCCCGACCTTGACGAAACGCGCGTCGCCAATCAGATCACGCTGTAGGCGAATCAAGGCGTCGGTCGTCAACGGCATCTGGCCTGCCTTGCTTACGATGAAACCCCATCGCGCGAGCCGGTCGTTGGCCAGATCTTCCCCCTCGATCGCGAAAGACGCCTTGGAATCGCTCAGCAGAAGAAAAGCCGCCGCGCGCGCGATCAACTCGGCAGGCGCACTTTCTACGATTTCCCGCGCCTTTTTCGAGAGATCCTTGCCAATATACTCATCGATCTTATGTGTTCGATAAACCATGGGACAAAACAGCTTCGTGCCGGGCAAATTATTGCGAACACGGAACCTCTTTTCATTCAAGGCGCCGCGCGCGACATATTGCCTGTTTGAATCGACGAGATCGGTGTAAGCACCCGCCGCCACATCGGGAACGTCGAGTCTAATGTCCGTCAACCATTCGAAGAGGTAACAGAGCCGCCGTATGTAGCTGCTGGTCGGCTTGTCGCGCGCGGCATCCTCGATCGCCTGTTTGTCGATGCGTTCGAACATCTTCTTCAGCGTCAAAAGTTGGATGCCCTCGTATTTTAACGCAAAGACGAGATGGTCGATAATCGTATCGGCGGGCATGAGCGCAATGGGGTAAATAGCCCAGCCATTTTCCTTGCGCCGGATATTTTTCGGCGAGATCGCCGCCATTTCATGGTGAAGCGGGACACGTAATCGATAATCGGCAATCGCCCTGGCATAACCTGCTAAATAAGCTTCCACTGGCAATCGGCGCCCCCGAAAGACGGAAAACGGACCGTTTGCGATTTGTTCGAGGTTTAATTGGGGATCCAGGCTCATCGCGATAAAAAACCTAACATGTCGAAATTTTTGATAATTTTTCAGGGGTTCCCGTCAATTTTTATAATATCCCGCGAAAAATCGTAAGCCGCGGGCAAAATCCGAAATTTTTGGCACAAAACGGAAAAAAACATCACGAAATCACCGGCATCAATATTTTTAATGTGCCAGTTTCGTCCCTTGCTCAAAACCGCGGCAGATCGGGGAACGGAAGTTGACCCGCATGCACATGCATCTTGCCGAGTTCGGCGCAGCGATGCAGCGTCGGGAACACCTTGCCGGGATTGAGCCGGTGCTCGGGATCGAAGGCGCATTTGAGCCGCTGTTGCTGCGCGAGATCGATGTCGGAAAACATTTCGGGCATCAAATCACGTTTCTCCACGCCCACGCCATGTTCGCCAGTGAGCACGCCGCCCACCTCGACGCATAATCGCAAGATATCGGCGCCAAACGCCTCGGCGCGCTCGATATCGCCCGCCACGGCCGCGTCGTAGAGAATCAGCGGATGCAGGTTGCCGTCTCCGGCATGAAACACGTTGGCGACCCGCAAATTGTACTTTTTGGCGAGTTCGTCCATCCGCGTCAGCACGCGCGAGAGCTGCGAACGCGGGATCGTGCCATCCATGCAGAGGTAATCGGGACCGATCGCGCCGACCGCCGGAAAGGCGTTTTTCCGCCCCTGCCAGAATTGCAACCGTTCGGCCTCGTTGGTCGAGACCTTGATCGTCGTCGCGCCCTGCTCGCGCGCGATATGCGAGACCCGGTCGATGAGATGGTCGACCTCGGCGGCGGTCCCGTCCAGTTCGGCGATGACGAGGCTGCCCGCGTCCTTGGGATAGCCGCAGGGCTGGTAGGCCTCGGTCGCGAGAATGGACGCTTGATCCATCATCTCCAACCCGCCGGGAAGGATTCCCGCGGCAATGATCGCGGCAACGCAATCGCCCCCGGCCTGCACCGAGGGAAAGCCGAGCAACAGCCCGCGCGCGACATCCGGCTTCTTGAGAATGCGCACCGTCACTTCGGTCACGACGCCGAGCAGGCCCTCGGAGCCCGTCATCACGCCCATCAGATCGTACAGGTCGCTATCGAGATGCCTGCCGCCGAGGCGGATCACCTGGCCGCCGATCAGCACCATTTCGAGGCCGAGAATATTGTTCGTCGTCAATCCATATTTGAGGCAATGAATGCCGCCGGAATTTTCCGCGACATTGCCGCCAATCGAACACGCGATCTGCGAGGACGGATCGGGCGCGTAATAAAACCCCTCGCTCTCGACGGCGCGGGTGATCGCGAGATTGGCGACGCCCGGCTGCACGACGGCGCAGCGGTTTTCATAGTCGATCTCGAGAATTTTGCTGAACTTGCCCATCGCGAGCAGAATGCCGTCGGCAAGCGGCAGCGACCCGCCCGACAGCGAGGTGCCGCCGCCGCGCGGAACGACCTTGACATTGAGTTCGGCCGCCAGCGCCATGATGGCGACGACCTCCGCGACCGTTTCCGGCAAAACCACCACCAGCGGCATCTGCCGGTACATCGCCAAGGCGTCGCATTCGTAGGGGCGCATCTCGCGCTCGTTGGCGAGCACGTTGCCAGGCCGCACGATGGCCTCCAACCGCGCGACGATCGTCGCGCGCTTGTCGAGAATGGCGGTCTCGGGGGCGGGCATGCGAAGCGACATGGCGAATCCTCTAACGGCCCTATCGCCGGGCCACGTCACAAGAGTCCGGAACCGGGTAAAAAATCAAGCCGCCCAATATGCCGCGAAGTCGATCCCGTTGGGAAGGCGGCTTTTGGCATGAAGGATTTCGACAGCGACGATCCCTCCGTCTTTATCGAAGTCGATGATGACGTCGGGAGACACTTCTTCCGCCTCCAGAATCTCGTCGTCCGTAAAACGAACCGACAGCGCATCGGCATCAGGGTCGAAGCGCGTCTTCGTAGGCCTGGCCTTCCGCCCAAGTTTTTGAAATCGCTTCAAACCCCTCAGCATGAGGGCTACGAGATTGGCGCCGCGCAGTCATTTTTCCATGCAAATCCCTAAGCCGAAAAATCCATCAGCTTGCCAGGGAACCTCGCCAACCGGGCTTGCAGCACCTTGGCCTCGCGCCGGCGGGCGTGGAGGATGAACTC
>JARLIW010000021.1 GCA_031291515.1 Beijerinckiaceae bacterium
ATACCTCCAGGGCAACCGTTTCAATCACGAGCCGAAGCGGCACCGCAAGCTGCTGCTTCACGCGAAGGAAATCGCCAAGCTCGCGCATGGCGTCGAACGCGAAGGCATGACGATCGTGCCGCTCAAGGTCTATTTCAACGACCAAGGCCGGGCCAAGGTCGAAATCGCTTTGGCGAAGGGCAAGCAGTTACACGACAAGCGCGAGACCGAAAAACAGCGAGACTGGAACCGCGAAAAAAGCCGGCTGATGAAGGATCGCGGATAAAATAAAAATATTTTTATCCACAGATTTATTGATTGAGATTTCCTATCGTTTCATCTTGTTTATCGATCATTCTATTTATATTTTCTTTACGCAACGTCATCGGCGTCGATTTGGGCGCGGACGTCTTGAAAAACGGCCTCGAACATCTCGTTGGTGAGAACGCCCGTATTCGTGTTGTAACGCGAACAATGATAGGAATCGAAAAGGGTTAGGCTGCGCTCGGCCGGGCTTTTGAGCCGGTGTCGGCGGCCATGGCCGAATGGGTGAGCCGCAAGCGTGGCTCCGCAAGCCCGGACCACCGTGTCGTGGGCGATCCGTCCGAGGGCAACAATTGAATCGAGTTCAGTAAACGACGTCAGCGTTGCCTCGAGAAATACCCTGCAGGTCCTGATTTCTTCCGGCAGCGGCTTGTTTTGTGGCGGCACGCAACGGACGGCATTCGTGATGGCGCATCCCTCGAGCGCCAGGCCATCGTCCGGTCGCCGGTCATAAATACCTGATGCAAAACCGAATTTCAGAAGGGTCGCGTAAAGCAGATCGCCCGCGTAATCCCCCGTGAACGGGCGTCCCGTGCGATTCGCGCCGCGCAGACCCGGCGCTAGCCCGACGATGAGAAGGCGGGCGTTCGTCGCTCCAAAACTGGGCACCGGGGCGTTGAACCAGCTGGGCTCTCGAGCGCGCGCCTCGGTTCGGAACGCCATAAGGCGCGGACAAAGCGGACAATCTTTGGGGGGATCGATCGCCGAATGCTGCAAATCGCCGCACGCCATCTTTACGCCTCCCCGTTTGACGAGACGGCGCAAGGGATGGCGCTTATCCCGCGGACAAGCGCCATCCCTTTATTTTGAAACAGGTTTTTATTCTTGACCATCGGCCGGGTCGAAGCCCGGTCCACCGGGAACGCGGTTTTGGTAGCGCTGAACACGTTCGCCCGGATCGCGGCCGATTTTCGAGGCCAGCGAAACAAGATCAATGAATTCATCGGCTTGCCGACGCAGCTCGTCCGCGATCATGGCGGGCTGCGTTGTATTCGTCGAGACGACGGAGACGCGAACCCCCTTGCGTTGCACAGCTTCGACCAAGGACCGGAAGTCGCCGTCGCCGGAAAATAGAACAATGTGATCAAGGTGATCGGCCATTTCCATCGCATCGACGGCGAGCTCGATATCCATGTTTCCTTTGACTTTGCGCCTTCCCAATGCATCCACGAATTCTTTCGTCGGCTTCGTTACAACTGCAAAGCCATTGTAATCGAGCCAATCTATCAGAGGTCGAATCGACGAATACTCCTGATCTTCGATCAGAGCAGTGTAATAAAAGGCACGAATAAGCTTGCCTCTGCTCTGAAATTCTTTAAGCAGGCGCTTGTAGTCAATATCGAATCCAAGAGATTTAGCGGTAGCATAGAGATTCGCGCCGTCTATAAACAGTGCTATTCTTTCTTGGTCAGCCATAATCTGTCTCTTATCTTTCTTGTTTTTTGTCTTTGATCGTCTTGTCTGGGTGCTAAGCAGATCATAATCAAGGGTTTATTGTAAACTTTAATTGTGATCAGCAACAAGCCAAACCTTAATTTCCCAGAGATGGAGCGCGCGGCGCGTTTCGTCAAGCTAGGCGGTTCCGAATGGTAAAAAAAGGGGTTGTTTTTTCCGCGCGGTTGCCCCCCATTTGCTACAATAATGAATTAACTTGCCAATAGGCGCGTCGATTGTGTACGAATGCGCCAAACTACGGTTGTAGATATAGGAATTGATTGAATGGCTCGCGTTACAGTGGAAGATTGCGTCGACAAGGTCGAAAATCGCTTCGAGCTCGTCCTGATCGCTAGTCACCGTGCTCGGATGATCGCCGCCGGCTCTCCGATCACGATCGACCGGGACAATGACAAAAACCCTGTGGTCGCCCTTCGCGAAATCGCCGATTCCACGCAAGCTCCCGAAGATTTGAAGGAGGATTTCATTCATTCTCTTCAAAATCATGTCGAGGTCGACGAGCCCGAGGCCGAAGCCGTGCCGGCGCTGTCCTCGGGTCCCGCGACCATGCGCCCGGACGCCTTGGCCGACGTCCAGTTCGATCGAATGACCGAAGAAGATTTGCTGCGCGGCCTTGAAGGGCTCGTTCCGCCGGCCGCGACGGACGACGACGGCGAGTGAACCTGGCGCCTGCCGCCCGCGCGCGGCAGGAGAGGCGGTAGATCCGCGCGAGGAATTCGTGCGGAAAAATCGTCGGGGGTCTCCCAGCTTATGCTCTAATGGGATCCAGGCCCCAAATGTGAGTTTCCCCATCGATGATGCGGCAATACGAGCTTGTCGATCGCGTTCGCCGGTACAATCCGCAAACCGATGAGGTGCTGCTGAATCGCGCCTACGTCTATGCGATGAAGGCGCATGGCGCGCAGGTCCGCGCCTCGGGCGATCCGTTCTTCTCGCATCCGCTCGAAGTCGCGGCGATTCTGACGGAATACCGGCTCGACGACGCGACGATCGTCGCCGCCATGCTGCATGACACGATCGAAGATACCGATTCGACTCGCGAAGAGATCGACCGTGTGTTTGGCCCCGAAATCGGCGGCCTTGTCGACGGCCTGACCAAGCTTAAGCGTCTCGATCTCGTGTCGAAGCGCGCCGTGCAGGCCGAGAATTTCCGCAAACTGCTGCTGGCGATCGCCGCCGACGTCCGCGTGCTTCTGGTCAAGCTGGCCGACCGTCTGCACAATATGCGGACCTTGCATCATATGGCCGCGCAAAAGCGCGCGCGGATTGCCGAGGAAACCCTCGACATCTATGCGCCTCTCGCCGGGCGCATGGGCATGCAACGGCTGCGCGACGAGCTCGAAGATCTCGCCTTTCGCCACTTGATGCCGGATGCTTATGCGACGATCGAGGAACGGCTCAACGATATCGGCCGCAAGAACGATCTGCGCATCTCGGCGATCGAAAAGGAATTGGCGGAAGCGCTGTCGGCGGCCGGCATCAAGGCCGAAGTCCGAGGGCGCCAGAAGCAGCCCTATTCGGTCTGGCGCAAGATGGAGCGCAAGTCGATTTCCTTCGAGCAATTGTCGGATATTTTCGGGTTTCGCATCATCGTGGATAGCGACGAGGCGTGCTATCGC
Source organism: Beijerinckiaceae bacterium (assembly GCA_031291515.1). Classification (GTDB taxonomy): domain Bacteria; phylum Pseudomonadota; class Alphaproteobacteria; order Rhizobiales; family Beijerinckiaceae; genus RH-AL1. The sequence continues at coordinate 3,378 of JARLIW010000021.1, forward strand.
GCGATCGGCATCGTGCACATGCGCTGGCCCGCGGTGCCCGGCCGGTTCAAGGATTATATTTCGACGCCCAAGCCCAACGATTATCGCTCGATCCATACGACGGTGGTCGGCCCCGGCCGTCAACGCGTCGAGCTGCAGGTGCGCACCAACGCCATGCACGACATCGCCAGCAACGGCATTGCCGCGCATGTCCTGTACAAGGAAGGGCACGTGCGCGCCAACGAAGGGCTCAACAACGAGAGCAAGGCGTTCCAATGGCTACGCCGCACGATCGAATCCCTGGCCGATGGGAGTTCGCCCGAGGAATTTCTCGAACATACCAAGCTCGAGCTGTTTCTCGATCAGGTTTTTTGTTTCACGCCCCATGGTCGGTTGATCGCGCTGCCGCGCGGCGCGACCGCGATCGATTTTGCTTATGCCGTCCATACCGATGTCGGCAATACGGCGGCCGGCGCCAAGATCAACGGCCTGCCGGCGCCGCTTCTGACCGAGCTGCGCAATGGCGACGAGGTCGAGATCGCGTGCTCGGAAGGCCAAGTGCCGCCGTCGGTCTGGGAGACGCTCGTTTTGACCGGCAAGGCGCGCTCCGCGATCAGACGCGCGACGCGCGACGCCATGCGCGCGCAATATGCCGGGCTTGGCCGGCAAATCGTCACGCGCGCCTTCGAACGCGCGGGCAAGCCTTTCGCGGAAGAGAAGATCAAGAGCGCCTTGCCGCGCTTTGCCCGCTTGAGCGTCGAGGATGTTCTGGCCGCCGTCGGGCGCGGCGAAATGTTCTCGGGCGACGTCCTCAAAGCCGTCCATCCTGAAATCGCCGACGACCGCAAAGTCGTGATGCCGCGCTTGGGCAACGAGGCCGGCTGGTTCCGGATGAAATCCAACCCGCCGGTTGTCTTCCGCGTGCCCGGCATCAGCGACGAGGCCGATTTGAAACTGAACCCGATCGAGGGGTTCCACTTCGGCTTGCCGGTTGTTTTCGCGCCCAATGGCGGAGCGGTGCCGGGCGACCGGATCGTCGCCATTCTCGCCCGCAACGAATCCGTCACCGTCTATCCCATCCAGTCCCAGGAGCTGACGCTCTTTGACGACAAACCCGAACTTTGGTTCGATGCGCGGTGGGACATCGGCGAGGATAGAGGTCCGGTTTTCGCTTCGAAGCTGCTCATTACGGCCATCAACGAGCCGGGAACCTTGGGCGCCATCGCGACCGTCATCGGCGAGAACGGCGCCAATATCGCCAATGTCGTGATCGAGCTTCTGTCGCCCGATTTTCGGTCCTTGACCGTGGACATCGAGGTAAGCGATTTGAAGCATCTTAGTACGATCGTGTCGCAGCTTCGGGCGCGGCCGGTCGTCAGCAAGGTCGAACGGGTGAATGGCTAGATGACCGAGGGCTCAGTTCCGCGCCTTGGCGTGAACATCGATCATGTCGCGACGATTCGAAACGCGCGCGGCGGTTTTGGGCCCGATCCCGTGCGCGCGGCCCAATTGGCCATTGCCGCGGGAGCCGACGGCATTACCGCGCATCTGCGCGAGGACCGGCGGCATATCCGGGATGACGATATGCGCCGTCTCAAGGCGGAGATCGGCGTTCCACTCAATTTCGAGATGGCGGCGACCGATGAAATGGTCGCAATCGCGCTCCAGACCCGGCCGCATGCGTGCTGTCTCGTCCCCGAAAAGCGCAGCGAGCGCACGACCGAGGGGGGGCTCGACGTGATCGGCGGTCACGATCACTTGCAGCGCGCCACGGCCGAATTGACGCGGGCTGGTATCAGAGTCTCGCTATTCATCGAACCCGCGCCGCGCGCGATCGAGGCCGCGCGCTCCATCGGCGCGCCCGTCGTCGAGCTGCATACGGGATCGTGGTGCGACGCGTTGACCTATGGCGAGACGGCGCGCGCGCATCATGAATTCGAGCGTTTGGCGATTGCCGCCGCCGCCGCCGAGGCCGCTGGGATCGAGTGTCATGCCGGGCATGGATTGGATTTCGACACCGCCCGGATCATCTCCGCGCTGCCGCAAATCGTGGAATTGAATATCGGCCATTTTCTGATCGGCGAGGCCATTTTCACCGGCCTGGCCGCCGCGATCGCGACGATGCGCGCGGCCATCGCGGCCGGCCGCAACGGCGAAGCCGCGTCGTCATGATCATCGGCATTGGCACCGATCTCTGCGATATCGATCGGATTCAGCAGTCGCTGGAACGATATGGCGAACGCTTCATCCATCGCTTGTATACGGAGACCGAACGTCGGCGGTCGGAGGAGCGGGCGGGCCGGGCGGCGTCTTATGCCAAGCGGTTCGCGGCCAAGGAGGCGTGCGCCAAGGCGCTCGGCACCGGAATTCGCGACGGCGTCGCCTGGCGCGACATGGGAGTCGTCAACCTGCCGTCGGGCAAGCCGACAATGGCGCTGACCGGCGGCGCCGCGAAACGGCTTGCCTCGCTTGTGCCGCCTGGCCATAAGGCCTTGATTCATCTCGCGATAACGGACGAGCATCCGATGGCGCAGGCGTTCGTGGTGATCGAGGCCGTTCCCGACGCGGGGGCGGCGTAATGCTAAATTTCTTCGCGCCTCGCCTCGAAAAGGCCGTCGATCTGCGTCATTGCCCGTAAGGCGTCGCGCTGTACCCCATGGATTCCGCATGATATGCACCGCCTTCCCAGACCGCACCCTCTCCAGGGCATAGAGACTGAAACACAATGACGGAACCAGTTCGATTGGATAGCAAACGCACGGATGCCGGCAAGGACGCGAAGCAGCAGGGCGGCGTTTGGGAGCTGGTCAAGGTCATCGTCCAAGCTCTGATCATCGCGGGGGTGGTGCGGACCTTCCTGTTCCAGCCGTTCAACATTCCCTCCGGATCGATGATTCCGACGTTGCTGATCGGCGACTTTCTGTTCGTGTCGAAATATGCCTATGGCTTTTCCAAATATTCCTTCCCGATCGATCTCGATTTCGTTCGCGGTCGCTTTCTCGCCTCGCCGCCCAAGCGCGGCGACGTCATCGTCTTCAAGACGCCGCATGACAACAAGACCGATTACATCAAGCGTCTGATCGGTATGCCCGGCGATACGCTGCAGATGAAGGAAGGCCGTCTTTACATCAACGGCGTGATCGTCCCGCGCGAACCGATCGCCAAATATCATACCGAGGACTTTTACGGTCATCAGGCCGATGTCCCCGCCTATAAAGAGACGCTGCCCGGCGGCGTGACGCATACGATCATCGAAATTCAGGGCGATACCGGTTTCACCGACAATACCGAACTGTTCACGGTGCCGGCCAACAGCTATTTCATGATGGGCGACAACCGCGACAATTCGACCGATAGTCGCGTGCCGCCGGATCAGGGCGGTGTCGGTTATGTCCCGGCCGAAAATCTCGAAGGCCGCGCCGAATTGATCTTCTTCTCGAATCGCGAGGGTGATCCGGCTTGGCAATTCTGGCGTTGGCCCTGGACGGTTCGCTGGGATCGCATTTTCAAGCCGGTCCGTTGATCCGGGCATCTTCTTCAGGCGTTTCCAGGTCGACCGCCGACCTTGCGAGTCTCGAAGCCAATCTGGGCTATTCCTTCCGAGATCGCCACCTTTTGGCGCTCGCCTTGACCCATGTCGGGGCGGCATCGGGGCGTCAGGCGACCTATCAGCGCCTCGAATTCCTCGGCGACCGCGTCTTGGGTCTCTGCGTTTCGGCCATGCTTTATCAGGCTTTTCCGGAAGCCGACGAGGGGCAGCTGTCGCGCCGACTCGCCGATCTGGTTCGACGCGAGACCTGCGCCGAGGTCGCGCTGGCTTGGGACGTCGAGCCCTATATCCGGCTTGGCACCGGCGAGAAGGGGATCGCCGCGCTCAAACAGGCCATTCTCGGCGATATCTGCGAATCCATTATCGGAGCGGTGTTTCTCGACGGCGGCTACGAGGCCACGGCGGATTTGGTGCGGCGCGGCTTCGAGGAGCGCATGCGCAAGCCTGGCCGTCCGTTGCGCGATCCCAAGACGATGTTGCAAGAATGGGCGCAGGCGCGCGCGCTGCCCGCGCCGGTCTACCGCGAATTGGCGCGCAGCGGACCGGACCATGCGCCGGAATTTACCGTCGCCGTCGATGTCGCGGGCCATGCGCCCCAGGAAGCCAAGGGGCCGTCCAAACGGTTCGCGGAACAGGGCGCCGCCGCCGCGTTCATCAAACGAGAAAATATTACGCCGCCCTCATGAGATATTGCTCTATCTATATAAAGAGAGCGCGGAAGGATTGATATGACGACCGAAGATCACAGCCCCGGCGAAGCCGAGCCGCAGCAAGGCGCATCGAAGGACGCCGCGTTGCCGGACGCGCCGACGCGCTGCGGCTTCGTCGCCCTGATCGGCGCGCCCAACGCTGGAAAGTCGACGCTCATCAACAAGGCGGTCGGCACCAAGGTTTCGATCGTCTCGCGCAAGGTGCAGACGACGCGGGCGCTCGTCCGCGGGATCGCGCTTAACGGCGCCGCGCAGATCATCTTCGTCGATACGCCCGGCATTTTCGCGCCGAAGCGGCGGCTCGACCGCGCGATGGTCTCCACGGCCTGGAGCGGGGCGGGGGATGCCGATGTCGCGGCCTTGCTCGTCGATGCCCGCAAGGGCGCGGATGAGGAGACGCTGGCGATCATCGAGGGCCTCGGCAAAATGAAGGGGCCGAAGGTCCTGATCCTCAACAAGATCGATACGATCGAAGCTGAAAAGCTGCTCGAACTGTCCGCGCAATTGAACAAGACCGGCCTGTTTGCCGATACGTTCATGATTTCCGCCTTGAAAGGCCATGGCGTGCGCCGCGTGGTCGAACGGCTGTCGGACATGATGCCGTCCGGCCCATGGCTCTACCCCGAGGATCAAGTCTCCGACGCGCCGATCCGCGCGCTCGCGGCCGAGATCACGCGCGAAAAACTTTTCGAGCGCTTGCACGACGAGCTGCCCTATCAATCGACCGTCGAGACCGAGCTTTGGAAGGAGCAGCCCAACGGGTCGGTCCGGGTCGAGCAAACCATTTTCGTCACGCGCGACGGCCACAAGAAGATCGTGATCGGCGAAGGCGGCCGCACGATCAAGTCGATCGGCAGCGCCGCGCGGAAGGAAATCATGGAGATCGCCGAACAGACGGTCCATCTGTTCCTGTTCGTCAAGGTCCGCGCCAATTGGGGCGACGATCCCGAACGCTACCGCATGATGGGGCTCGATTTTCCGACCTGATTTTCCTGGGTCGAATGCTTTCCGGAATGGTGTCCACGTAAACTTATTGGGTGATCCGCGCCTTCACGGCCGCGGAGGCAAACATGGTTGCGACCGCGGTTTCGATTTCGGCCGGCGTATTGGCGGAATAGGCGTAGGACGACGACGTCGCGCAGGACGCCATATTCGTCGAGATCGAACTGATGAGATAGGTGTTGATGTAGGTGAAGACGTCGTTCAGTACGCTGCTGCTGCTTTGCAGGTTCGAGGGCGGGACGATGTACTGAACGTTGAGGGTCATCATTGTATAATTTTTTGTTTTGATTGCCGCGCAATTGGCCGGATTGAACGCTTGGATATAGATCGGAACCGCAAAGCCCGTAAGCTCTTCGCACGTCGCATTGACGCACGGGGAGTAGGGTGTGAAGTTTGAGTCATAACCATCCGACCAGTTTCCGGCGGAACCGGTCTTCCAATCGGAATCTTGAACGCCGTCCGTTATCAGCATGACGGTTCCCTGCGCCGTTG
>JARLIW010000121.1 GCA_031291515.1 Beijerinckiaceae bacterium
ATCGATCTCGTCGAGCGCTTTCTGGAGCAGCACAAGCCCGATGTCCTGTGCTTGCAGGAGACCAAATGCCGCGACGCGGAATTCCCCTCCGCCGCGTTTCGGAAGTTTGGCTACGAACATCTCGCGATCAACGGGCAGAAGGGCTATCACGGCGTCGCGATCGTCTCGCGGCTGCCGTTCTCGGCCATCGACAAGCGCGGCTTCTGCGACAAGGGCGATGCGCGCCACATCGCGGTGACGCTCCCCGATGCCGCCGGGCCGTTGACGATCCATAATTTCTACGTCCCCGCTGGCGGCGACGAACCCGACCCCGTGATCAATCCGAAGTTTGCCCACAAACTCGATTTTCTCGACGAAATGACAGGTTGGTTCCGCGACGACGCGGTAGCCGCGGGCCGCAGCGTGCTGGTCGGCGACCTCAATGTCGCGCCCTTGGAACACGACGTCTGGAGCCACAAGGCGCTGCTCAAAATCGTCAGCCATACGCCAATCGAGGTCGAAAAGCTTGGCGCGGCGATGGCGGCGGGCCCATGGGTGGACGTGCTACGCCATCACGTACCGGCCCACGAAAAACTCTATACGTGGTGGAGCTACCGGTCCCCCGATTGGGCCGCGGCCAACAAGGGCCGCCGCCTCGATCATATCTGGGTCAGCGAAAACCTGCGCGGCGCGCTCGCCGGCATGGACGTGATCCGGGACAGCCGGGGCTGGGAGCGGCCCTCGGACCACGTGCCGGTCATCGCGCATTTGGATTTGTGAGGGCGGGGCGCGATGTCATTCCGGGTCGCCGGAGGCGGGCCCGGAACCCAGGACAACGCGGATGCCGTAAGAAGCGGCACCGTTCAGCAGCCCAATCTTTTGCGTTCCTCGATCAGCCACGTTGTCCTGGGTTCCGGTCTCTCGCCTTCGGCTCGCCCCGGAATGACGGCCCGGCCCTAAAACGAAAACTGACGCAGTAGACTAACCCGTGAACTGAAATCTCACGAGACCCCGCGGCCGTCATGCCCGGCCTTGTGCCGGGCATCCACGCCGTGACGCTTCTGGCTTTTCCGCTATCCGGTCCGCGAGGTCCTGCCGGCGGGGATGGCCGGGGCAAGCCCGGCCATGACGGAGCCTCAGACGCCTTCGTTCGACGAAAGGCCCGAGGTTTCCAACTGCTGGAGACCGCGATTGTCTTCCATTCTCACGGCGGTTCCCTTCCAGGTGAAGGAGCTGCCCGTGAGGCCGCCCACCCAAATCGCGGGCATCAGGCCATCGCGGATCGCCAGCGCCAGGGGCGTCTGCCACGAGACCGGCCAACGGCAATAGGCCGCCATGGTCATTTCCGCGCCCCACCAGATCGCGATATAGGCCAGCATGGTGGGGACGACTGGCAAGTCGAAGCCATAGGCGGCATAACCCGCGAATATCGCGGGAATCACGTTTCCGGAAAAAATCTCCGGCAAATATTCCCAAAGGAACGTCGCGCGGCGCAACCGCGCCCAGCGGAGCTGACGACCCCAGACCTCGAAAAATTCGCGCCGGCCCAACGGCTGGGGCGACGGCGGCGCGAGACGCACGCGGAGTCCCAATCTTTGCACCATTTTCGTGGTCGCCGCGTCCTCGGCCGGCTCGCTCGCGAGATCCTGCATCGCGCAGCGATCGAGATCGGCCTTGCGATAGAACAAGGTCTTGCCCTGGGCGAACCCATTGCCGAACGTATCGACGGCATATTGCCACCGCGCCTCGTAGGTATTGAGGAAGGCGCATTCGAGATGCCCCCACAGACCGTCGGGCCGCGTGCCGGCCGGCGGCGCGGAGACATTGCCGGTGTCCGAGCGCCAGGCCGCGACGAGATGGGCGATAAAATCGGGCGGCATCAGGACATTGCTGTCGATGAAAGCGATCCAGCCGAAACGGGCCTCGCGCCAACCCTTGACCATATTGTTGAGCTTGGGGTTGATCGAGATGACGTCGTCGCCAATCAACAGACGGGCGGGCACGTCGGGATGCGCGGCCATCGTCTTGTGCACGAGCGGCAAGATCGGGTCGTTCGCGCGCGCCACGCAAAACAGAATTTCAAACGTGGGGTAGTCGGTCGCGTAAGTCGATTCCAACGTCTCGGCGCTAAAAGTCTCGAGACCACAGAGCGGACGCACGATCGTCACACCCGGCGGCCTGCCGGGCACGAAGCGCGGCGCGGAAAAAGATCCGCATCGCCAGCCCGCTACCGCGAGGGTCGCAATATGGACCGTGAGGAAGAACAGCGCCGCCGCCGTTAAGATCGTGCAAAGCATAAGATTAAATAACCTCGTTGCGTGGCACTTACATGACAATCAATAGAGTCGATGCGCCCCGCGATCCCACGACATAACGCTGAGACAGGCAAGAAAAGTTCCGCCTTCCCAAGCGTTCCCGAAGATAATGTCACGCCCCCAGCAGGGCGACAAGGCGGTCGAGCTGTTCGAGCGTCGTATAGCGAATCCGCACATCGCCTTGCTCGCCCTTGTGCGCGATCTCGACGGTCAGGCCGAGGCGATCGGTGAGCCGTTTTTCGAGCGCGCGGGTGTCGGCATCCTTGCCGCCGGCCCGCGTCCGCGCGCCCGGACCCGCCTCGGCCTCGCGCTGCACGGCCTTTTCGACATCGCGAACCGACAGGCCCTTGGCCACGACCTTTTCGGCGAGCGCGTCGGGATCGGCGGCGCTCAGAAGCGCGCGGGCGTGGCCCGCCGACAGCGCGCCGGAGGATAAAAACGCGCGGGTGCGATCCGGCAGTTTCAACAGCCGCAGCGTATTGGCGACATGCGGCCGGCTTTTGCCGATGACCCTGGCGAGATCGCTTTGCGAATAGCCGAACTCGGCGGCGAGCCGGTCGTAGCCCAAGGCTTCCTCGAGCGCGTTGAGATTCGAGCGTTGAACGTTCTCGATGATCGCGATTTCGAGCGCCTGCTTGTCGTCGGCCTCGATCGTGACGATCGGCACGTCATGCAGGCCCGCGCGCTGCGCCGCGCGCCACCGCCGCTCGCCAGCAATGATTTCATAGGCATCGGCCGCGCCGGGCACGGTGCGCACGAGGATCGGCTGGATGATGCCCTTTTCGCGGATCGAGGCCGTCAATTCCTCGAGGTCGTCTTCGTCGAAGACCGTGCGGGGATTGCGCGGATTGGCGCGCAAAAACTCGATCGGCACGCGCTTTTGGCCGCGCGCGCGCACCAAAGCCGCGCCTTCCTCGCCGGAATCGCCAATCAAGGCGGCAAGACCACGGCCGAGCCGCGAGCGGGGTTCCTCTTGGGGCGATTTCATCGCGTCGGTCCTATCGAGATTATGCTGCGCGTAACAAACGCTCGCGCCGGATCACTTCCGAGGCGAGTTTCAAATAGGCCTGGCTGCCCGCGCATTTGAGGTCATAGAGCAGGGCGGGCTTGCCGTGCGACGGCGCCTCGGAAATCCGGACATTGCGCGGGATCACGGTGTCATAGACCTTGTCGCCGAGAAAATTGCGGACATCGGCGACGACCTGATTGGCGAGATTGTTGCGCGGATCGAACATGGTCAGCACGACGCCATGGATCGACAATTCCGGATTGAGCGCGCCGCGCACCTGCTCGACGGTCGCGAGAAGTTGCGTCAGCCCTTCGAGCGCGAAAAATTCGCATTGCAGCGGCACCACGACGGCATGAGCGGCCGCAAGTGCGTTGATCGTCAACAGGTTAAGCGATGGCGGGCAATCGATTAGCACGTAGGTGAAGGCTTCGCCCTTGCGGGCCTGGGCCTGCGCGGCATCGAAATCGAGGATCGCTTCGCGCAATTTATACGCGCGGTCGGTTTCGCCGGCGATCTCGAGCTCGACGCCGAGAAGATCGAGCGTCGAGGGCGCCAGCGCGAGATTGGGGATCGCGGTCGGCAGGACCGCATCGCCCAGGGACGCCTCGCCGACCATCACATTATAGGTCGAGACCGCGCGATTTTTGCGATCGATCCCGAGGCCCGTCGAGGCATTGCCTTGAGGATCGAGATCGACGATGAGCACGCGCTCACCGATCGCCGCCAAGGCGGTGCCAAGGTTGATCGCGGTGGTGGTCTTGCCGACACCACCCTTTTGATTGGCGAGAACTAGGACCCGCAGAGCTTTAGCGAGCGACACGTTGGTCTCCAATGCGGGTGAGATCACTCAGGTAAAATCACTTGGCCGAACCACGCGAGCGGACAGCGCTCTGACGATGACGAGACGCGCGGTCTCTTGCGTCCGGCTTGGCACGGATTCCATCTGATATCTACGGTCGCGCGCGAGCGCGGTCAATTCCGCTTCAGCCTGTTGTCCCTTGGGAAATACGCCAATCGCGCCTTGCAGCAGATATTTTTCGGCATAGGCGACCAATGTTTCGAGCGGCGCGAGCGCGCGGGCGCTGATCGCATCGACTGGCCCGGCGAATTTGGCGTTGAACGCCTCGATCCGTTCCGCGTGAATCTCGGCCGGCGCCCCTGTTTCACGTGAAACAGTTCGCAAAAAAGCGGCTTTGCGCTTGTCGCTCTCGACGAGATGCACGCGCGCGCCGGGCCGCCCCGCGAGGACGATCGCGGTGACGAGACCGGGAAACCCACCGCCCGAACCGAAATCGAGCCAGGTGAGCGCGTCGGGAACCGCCGCCTGAACCTGAAGCGAATCGCCGATATGCCGCGACCAGAGGTCGGGCAGCGTCGAAGGCGCGACAAGGTTGATCGTCGGCTGCCAGCGCCGCAGCAGATCCACATAGACGCCGAGCCGGCGGCCCGTGTCCTCGGGCAGGGCGGCGAGAATTTGCGATTGGGCGGTCATAACGACTGCTTCCAACCCCTCACCCTGAGGGCGCGAAGCGCGTCTCGAAGGGCGAGGGACTCGTAAGCTCGCCACACCCTAACCGCTCGGTCAGGACCCGAACCGCCCGGAGATCGAGGAATCGCCCTCGTCCTTCGAGACGCGGGCTTACGCCCGCTCCTCGGGATGAGGGCTTCTGGTCTATATCTAAGCAC
>JARLIW010000122.1 GCA_031291515.1 Beijerinckiaceae bacterium
CCATAGGGCATTTCACGCCGTCTCCGGGACCTGGATGACCGCCAGGAAAAGGCCGAGCTGGCGGATGGCGCTGGCGAAATTGTCGTAATTCAGCGGCTTGGTGATGTAGACATTGGCGCCGGCGTCATAGCATTTGTCGATTTCGCGCTTGTCGTCCGTCGTCGTCAGCACGATGACAGGCAGGCGCCGCGTGTGTTCGTTGGATTTCAGCATCGCCAGCACATCGATGCCTGTCATGTCCGGAAGGTTGAGATCAAGCAGGACCAGCCGCGAACGGCCGTTTGCCGCGTGGCCTTCGGCGTCGCCCAGCAAAAACTGAAGTGCGGCGGTTCCGTTGTCGAAGCCGATGATCTCGTTATAGACGCCGGCGCGACGGAGATTTTTCTCGATGAGCCGCGCATGGCCTTCGTCGTCCTCAACCATCACGATCGAAACGGCCCGGTGTTGATCACACATTCACGACCCCCTTCGAGAGCGCGCGGCGCAGGTCCGATGGTAGCGTGATTGAGAAAACGCTGCCAGTGGTTCCATCGGATTTCATTGCAATCTCGCCGCCCAGCCGGCGCACGAGGGCGCGGACATGAGCAAGGCCGATCCCCTCGCCGGGACGGTCCTGTTTTCCGGCGCGACGGAACAGATCGAAAATGCGGTCCTGGTCCGACGGCGCGACGCCGCGTCCGTTGTCCTCGATCTCGATCAGGACATTTCCCCCGACCCGCCTGCCGCGAACGACGACGCGGCCGGCCCGGTCCGACGAAAGATATTTCACGGCATTGTCGAGCAGGTTGCCGACGACCTGTTCGAGGATCCGCCGGTCACCCCAGATGCGCGGCAGGCGACCCTCGATGGCGACGACCGCGCCCTCCTCGTTGATCCGATGCTGCAATGAAGCGATGCAATCCATCGTCAGGGCGTTGAGGTCCAGATCCTCGGGCTTCAGCGGAAGGCGGCCGAGACGGGACAGGTTGAGAATGGCCGTGATCAGCCCATCCATGCGCGCCGTGGAAACCTCGATGAACCTGAGCGCTTCCGGGATGTCCTCGTCGATCGCGCGCAGGGCGGGCGCGACGGCTGGATCGTCACGGTCCAGTCCCGGCGAAGCGAGCAGGGGCGCGAACGACGTCATGGCCGTTTCGAGCTCCTTGGTGAACCCGATGATGTTCACCAGCGGCGCCCGCAGATCGTGGCTGACGATATAGGCGTAGCGCTGGATTTCCTCATTGGCCGTCTGCAGGTCGCGCGTGCGCTCGTCGACGCGGAACTCGAGTTCGTCATTCGCGGCGACGAGCTTCTGCTGCGCCTGGTCGAGTTGCTTGTTGTATTGAAAAACCATGGCCGCCGCGAACAGCGACAGCAATACGACCGACATGACGCCGAGCGTCGTCAGCAGGGCCAGGTTTCGCGCGCTGTCCTGCATCTCCGCGACGCGCCGGGTGCGGAACGCGGACAGCGTCGCCAACTCTTCGTCCACGATTTGCCGGGCGCGGGCCATGAGGTCGAGTCCGAGATTGCCCCGAACGATGGCGAGCGCCTCGCTCGTCCTGCCCTGCCGGGCCAGCGCGACGGTCTCGTCGAGTTCGGCGAACTTGCGTTCGACCAAGGTGCGAAGTTCGTCCATCGAGGGCGGAACGAGAGACGGGTCCAGTTTCGCGAGCTGGTCTTCGAGGCCGGGCAGGCTCGCGTGCAGGTCGTTGCGGGCCGCGTTGAAGGGCGCCAGATAAGCCTCGTCATGGGTGACCAGAAATCCGCGCTGGCTCGATTCCGCCTCCAGCAGGCTGGTGAAGACGCGGCTGACTTTCAGTTGGGTGAGGCCGATTTCGAAAACCGAGGAGGCGAGTTGTTCCGACCTCGCCGACGACACCCGTGCGCCATAGACGATCGCGATCAGTATCAACAAGACGGCGACGCCCACCAGAGCGGTGAGGTTCAAAACCTTCCTGCGCGTCCGCACCATGCGCCTCGTTTCATCCGGGGACGATTTCAGAAAGACACGCGCGCGCCCCGCCACTCCCGGAGGAATGGCGGGGCGCACGCGCCAGCGTCACGTTCGATCAGGCGTGGCCGCCCAGCACCTGGATGAGGAGCGATACGACAAAGAGAACCAGGAAGACTCCGAAAAGAATTCTTGCAATTCCAGCAGAGGTCGCAGCCACGCCGCCAAACCCCAGCGCGCCAGCGATCAATGCGATGACCAGAAAGATAAGAGTCCAGTATAACATGATGCGCCCCCGTCTCGCTTCGACTTGCGCTATCCGGGGTGTAAACGTCGATTAACTGGTTTGGTTCCGCCATTGGCGCGAAGAGCCTCCAATTGATTTTTTCACTTGGATTTTTTCACTTGGCAGGAACCGGAAGACGTTCTTGCCGTTGCCTTTCCAGCAACGGCGCTTGAACCCGATTTCGACGCCGCAACCTGAAAGGTCATCGTCATGGGACGCGGAATTCTTCTCTGGCTGGTCGGTGTGCCGATTCCGATCATCATCCTCATTGCCTTGCTTTATCATCATTGAATTGTACCGGGACGCGAAAGCGTCCCGGTTCGATTCGATCCCCTGCTTTCATGGAAGGTAAGGCTCGTCTTCGGTCGACAAGGCGACGAAGGTGAGAGCGGAAAGCAGGATCGGAACCGCCAGGATGGCGCCGACCGGCCCCCACATCCAGCTCCAGAACACGATCGACAGGAAAATGAGCAGCGGATTGATTTCATGCCGGCGCCCGAGCATGGTCGGAATGACGAAAATTTCGCTGAAGGCGTGGACACCGACAAAGGCCAGGGCGGGGGCGAGCGCCAGCAACGAATGTCCCTGCGAAAGCAGGCCGGACGCCGCAAGCGATACCGTGATCAGCGCCGGCCCGAGATAGGGAATGAAACTGGCGACAAAGGTCATCGCGCTCCACAGCAGCGGGTTGGACAGGCCGCAGGCGAAGGCGACGATGCCCGTGGCGGTGGCGACGGCAACATACACGACAGCGACCGACCCGAAATAATTCGCCAGCACAGCCTCCACCGCGCCAATGGTTTTGATCGCGGTCAGGCGGCTTTCCCGTTCCGGCAGCGCCAGGATCACGCGCCGTCGAAGGGACGAGCGTCCCGCCACGAAAAAGGCCAGCGTCGCGAAAAACACCAGCAGCTCCCCCAGCGCCGGGGTCAGCCGGCCGAGAAAAGACGTGAGCCATTCCGCCTCGCTCCCGCCGGCGAGCTGGACGCTTTCTGTGGCGTGCGTCTGAAACAGCGCATTTTTCAGATTGGCGAGCGGCTGCAGGATCGGTGAGGTCATCGCGATGACTTCCTCGGCCATTTTCGGCGCCTGGGAGATGAAGGCCGTGAAGGGATCGATCAGCGCATTGATCAGCACACTGCTAATCGCGATCGCCGCGCCGACGACGCACAATCCGGAAACCATGGGGCTCAGGCCGAGCCGCGTCAGCCTGTCGCTGATCCGGGACAGGATCGTTCCGACGAGGATCGCGCCGACAATCGGCACCACCAGGTCCGACGCGATCTTGAGGACTGTCAGCAGGCCGAGGCCGAACAGGCCGATGACGGAATAGCAGGCGAGGCGGAGCACATTGTCCATACGCTCGTCGGGGACGGGCGCCGCCGGCGGCTGGGCCTGCGCCGAACTCGCCGGTTTATCCATCGTCTTCGACCTCCGATTGTCCAGGCCCCGTCCGACGCGCCTCGGCGGCCAGCGCTCAGGCAACGAAGCGGCGGGGCTATTGGTTCCGCCCGTCGGGCTGCCGCGTCGTAAAAGCGTAACCTGAGGTTATCGGGCATTTTTTTAGCGTTCTCCCGGTCCGCCTCCGGAACAAATGACGTTATAAATCGTTGACCGACAGCGTATCTCGAAAGAGAGATCGCTCATTCACAACATGACAACATCAGTATCGAGCGCCCAATATTGAAATTGGTTGCGCTTGTGCAGACGTTTCAAATCGGAGCGAATGAATGATGAAGAAAAGTCTTTTGGCCGGCGCGCTGGCGCTGGCGGCGATTGCCTCCGTTCCGGCGGCGATGACCTCCGCCCAGGCGCAGGGCGTCGAACGTGGGGCCGCACGCGGCGCCCACGAGGGCGCGGAGGATGCAGGCCCGGTCGGAGGCGTGGTCGGCGGCGTCGTCGGTGGCGTGGTCGGGGGCGTCAACGGCCTCCTCGGCGTGGACGACCAACCGCGCTTCCACCGCTATGTCATCGAGCAGCACCG
>JARLIW010000123.1 GCA_031291515.1 Beijerinckiaceae bacterium
GTGCCGGCCCGCGCGGCCAAATCGTCGATGGTGATCTCGGCGCCGAGCAATTCGACGCTGTCGCCGCGCTCCACCGTGGGGGCTTCGGTGACGTCGATCACGACGAGGTCCATCGAAATCCGACCGACGATGGGGCACAACGCGCCGTCGACATAGGCCAGACCGCGCGGCGCGGCGTCGTTCGTTCCGATCGCGCCGCCGGGGATGCCGTCGGCATAGCCGGCGCTGAGGGTCGCGAGGCGGCGCGGGGACGGGGCGGTCCAGCGCCCGTCGTAGCCGACGCTTTCGCCTTTCGCGATATCGCGGACCTGCAGCACCTTGGCTTCCATCGCGACGACGGGCCGCATCGGATTTGGCCTGTCGGGCACTGGATTGCCGCCATAGAGGGCATAGCCTGGCCGCACCAAATCGAAATGGGGCTTGTGCGCGGAGAATATGCCGCTCGAATTGGCGATCGAGGCGGGAATACCGCGCCAGGGCTGGCGCAGCTTCTCGAAGGACGCGATCTGCGCGGCCACCTTATCCGCTTGCGATTCGCGCCCCGGCCAGACGAAATGGCTCATGACGAGGCTCAGATCGAGCCGCGCGGAGAGGTCGTGGGCCCGAGCGATTTCGTCGGCGGCGAGCCCAAGCCGGTTCATGCCGCTGTCGAGCTGCAACGCGCAGGGCGCGCGGCAGGACCCCGCGGCCGTGCGCCAGTCTTCCATTTCCAGGAGGGAACTGAGCACGGGGCGCAAACGATATTTGAGATAGAGTGTCGCGGTATGCGGCATGAGCCCGTTGAGCACGTAAATCACGGCGCTTGCGGCGGCGGCCCGCAGCCTTTGCCCTTCGAAGACATGGGCGACGAAAAAGGTGCGGCAGCCCGCGCGCGTCAAGGCAAGCGCCGCGTTTTCGAGACCGATGCCATAGGCATCCGCCTTGACGACCGCCGCGCATTCGGCCGCGCCGGATTTTTCCGCCAGCAGGCGCCAATTGGCGCCGAGCGCGTCGAGATCGACCGTCACGGTTGTGCCCGCTTGCTCGGCCGCGATATCACGGAAGTCATGGGCGGGGGTCAATAACGGTCTCAAGGTTTGGTCTCGGGTTGCGGGCGGGTCCTCGGAGGCCGACCATAGAGCATTCTTTTAAAACGTTGCAGGCTCTTGTGAACGAAAAACGCTCTAACATCTTATGGAAATAGCAATTTCTCGTCGCCTTGGGGATTTCGTCAAAGCCGCCGGCGCTCCAAATCTCGCCGCGAATAAGGCACCGATTCTTCGCGCGACGGCGCCAGTTCAGCTCATTCATTAGAGCAATGACTTCCCGGCACTTTGATGACGTCCGTCATAACGAATGGCTAATGATGCGCGGGAAGATGATCCTCCTGCGCGAGGTTGGAGAAGCGCGTCATTTCCGCCTCGAACGCGAGCTCGACCGTGCCTGTGGGCCCGTGACGCTGCTTGCCGATGATGACTTCGGCGCGGCCGTGGACGCGCTCCATATCGGACTGCCAAGTCAGGAACTCCTCGCTGCCTTCGCGCGGTTGTTTGTTCTTGAGGTAATATTCCTCGCGATACACGAACATCACGACGTCGGCGTCCTGTTCGATCGAGCCGGATTCACGCAAGTCCGACAGTTGCGGACGCTTGTCGTCGCGGGATTCGACTTGCCGCGAAAGCTGCGACAGAGCGACGACCGGGACGGCCAGTTCCTTGGCGAGCGCTTTCAATCCGGTCGTGATTTCGGTCAATTCCTGAACGCGATTCTCGCCTTTGGACTTGGACCCAGAGAGAAGCTGCAAGTAATCGACGACGAGAAGGTCCAGCCCGCGTTGGCGCTTGAGACGGCGCGCGCGGGCGGTGAGCTGGGCGATTGAAATGCCGCCGGTCTGATCGATGTAGAATGGAATCGACTGCATCTCGCGCGCCGCTTCCGCGATCCGATGAAATTCGTGCTCGGTGATGTCGCCGCGCCGGATCTTGTAGGAGGCGACCGCCGATTGCTCCGCGATGACGCGGGTGGCGAGCTGTTCGCACGACATTTCGAGCGAGAAGAAACCGACGATTCCGCCATTGATGGTCTCTGGCGAGCCGTCGGGCTTGGCGCGGAATTCGTACGCTTTCGCGATATTGAAGGCGATATTGGTGGCGAGCGCCGTCTTGCCCATGCCGGGACGGCCCGCGATGATCACGAGATCGGACGCTTGCAACCCGCCGAGCTGACGGTCGAGATCGGTCATGCCGGTCGAAATGCCCGACAGCTGGCCATCGCGCTCGAAGGCCTTGGCGGCCATGTCGACCGCGGTGGTGAGCGCATCGGAAAAGCGCTGGAAGCCGCCGTCGTAGCGGCCTGATTCGGCAATCGAATAGAGCTTGCGCTCGGCTTCCTCGATCTGGTCGCGCGGCGTGAGCTCGACCGGCGCATCGTAGGCGCCGTTGACGATATCCTCGCCGATCAGGATCAGGTCGCGGCGAATCGCGAGATCGTAGACGGTGCGGCCGTAATCCTCGGCATTGATGATTGCGGTCGCTTCGGCCGCCAGACGCGCGAGATATTGCGGAATGGTCACGCCGCCGAGATCGTGATCGCCCAGAAAGGTCTTGAGCGTCACGGGGGTCGCGACCTTGCCCGCGCGAATCAATTGCGAGGCGATTTCGAAGATGCGGCGGTGCAGTTCCTCGGAGAAATGGTCGGGCTTGAGGAAATCCGAGACGCGATCATAGGCGTCGTTGTTGATCAGGATCGCGCCGAGGAGCGCCTGCTCCGCTTCGATATTATGCGGCGCGACGCGAAAACTCGCGTCCTTGCCACTCGATTGTTTCGCGATGAGGGACAACCGCCCCCCCGCATGGTCCATCACGCTCATGTCGATATTTGATCCAAGAGGCGGAGATCTCATCCGCTAGGAATCGGCGGCCCGGTACGCGCGGCGGCCACGCGCATTTGTGGCATGGGCGCGCCGCTCAGACGAGTCAAAAATTGGGGTCGGACCGCTGGCGGGATCGTGATGGGACAAGCCTGGGAATGACGGGGATTTCCTCTCCGCCAGGCTTTTCTCGAGCCGGGCGATGTTTTATGCGCGGGGGAAAGGGGCCGCGATGTCATTCCGGGGCGCCGTAGGCGAGCCCGGAACCTAGGACAACGCCGTCGGCGGAAGAGCCTGAAATCGTCCAGCGGGCGGATCTTTCGTGCTTCTGGACGTGCCGCGTTGTCATGGATTCCGGGCTCTCGCCAGAGGCTCGCCCCGGAATGACGGAGCTGGAGGATCGATTTTTCCCGGCTTGACCGCGCGCTACCCGCTGTTGCGCAACCCCGCCGCGACGCCGTTGATGCTGAGGTGGATGCCGGCGCGGACCTCGTCGTCGTCCTGGTTCGCCCGCAGCATTTTGAGCAGCTCCACCTGCACGTGGTTCATCGGATCGAGATAGGGGAAGCGGTTCGAAATCGAGCGCTCGAGCAGGGGATTCGATTCCAAAAGCCGGGTCTGGCTCATGATTTCGAGCACGGCGCCGATAGTGCGTTCGTGTTCTCGCGTGATCGCCGCGAAGATCGAGGTCCGCAGCTCCGCGTCCTCGACGAGATCGGCGTAACGCGAGCCCACCGCCAGGCTGCTCTTGGCCAGGATCATGTCCATATTGGAGAGCAGGGTGCGGAAGAACGGCCATTCCTTATACATTCTGCGCAGCAGATCGATGTCGTGGCCGGGCTCGGCCAGCCATTGCTGGGCCGCCGAACCGAAACCGTACCAGGCGGGCAGCATCACGCGGCACTGCGCCCAGCTGAACACCCAGGGAATGGCGCGCAGATCCTCGATCCGCCGGGTCTTTTTGCGCGAGGCGGGGCGGCTGCCGAGATTCAACGTCGCGATCTCGTTGATCACGGTCGAGCCCCAGAAATAATCCTCGAACCCAGGCGTCTCGTAGACCAAGCCGCGATAGGCGCGGAAAGCCTTGTCCGAGAGATCCTGCATCGTCTCGATGAAGAGTTGCGGGATCGTCGGGCGGTGGGTGTCGAGCAGGGTCGACTCCAAGGTCGCGGCGATCAGGATGTTGAGGTTGCGCCGGCAAACGTCTTCGTTGGAATATTTGGACGAAATGATTTCGCCTTGTTCCGTGATGCGGATTTGGCCGCTCACCGCGCCGGGCGGCTGGGCCATGATCGCGTCGTAGCTCGGGCCGCCGCCGCGCCCCACCGAACCGCCGCGCCCGTGGAACAGGCGCAGCTTGACGCCGTGGGCCTTGAACGTCTCGATCAACGCGATTTCGGCCTGGTAAAGCTCCCAGCCCGAGGTGACGAACCCGCCGTCCTTGTTCGAATCGGAATAGCCGAGCATCACCTCCTGCACCTGGCCGCGCGAGGCGACGATCTTGGCGAGATGCTTGTTGCGGAACACGGCATCCATGATCCCGGCGCTGGCGCGCAGATCGTCGATGGTCTCGAACAGGGGAACGAGCGTCACCGCGCTGGACCCGTCCGGGCGGACGAGGCCGACTTCCTTGAGCAGCACGGCAAGTTCGAGCATGTCGGAGACGGATTCCGCCATCGAAATGATCGAGGTATGGATCGCCGCGTCGCCATATTGCTGCTTGACCTCGACCGCCATGCGGAACACGGCCAATTCGCCTTGCGTTTCCTCGCCATAGGTCACGAAGGGCGAGACCAGCGGGCGCGCGGTTTCCAACTCCCGGCCGAGAATGGCCACGCGATCGGTTTCGCCGAGATCGAGATAATTGGTGCCGGGCGCGACGGCTTCGAGGAGCTCCGCGATGGTGCGCTCGTGCACCGCCGAGTTTTGCCGCAGATCGATGCTCGCGAGGTGGAAGCCGAAGCAGCTGACCGCGCGGCGCAACAGATGCAGCCGCCCGCGCGTCAAGATGCCGGAGCCATGGGTCGCCAAGCTGTGCTCGATGATCGCGAGGTCGGCGTCGAATTCGGCCGGGGTTTCGTAAGGGGGCTTCTGGCCAAGCGGCTGATTGTCGAAACGCTGCGAAGTGGAATAGATGCGCCGGATCATGCCGTAGATCGCGCGGCGGTAGGGCTCGCCCTTTTGGCTGTCGCGATCGTCGCCGGCGAGGTCGGCGAGCGCGCTCAGCTCCGGGCTCACCGTGACGATGCTGGCGCTCAGAGTCAGCTCGTCGCGCAATTTGCGCAGCTCGTCGTTGTAATGGCTCATGGCTTTCAAGCCATGCATCCGAGCGGTTTCGGCCAGGACGTCCGATGTCACGAACGGATTGCCGTCGCGATCGCCGCCGATCCAGCTCCCCATCCGCAGGAACGAGGGGATAGGCTCGCTAGGCTCGTCGGCTTCGAAATGTTCGACCTGCTTTTCGAGCGTGCGATAGACGCCCGGGAGCTCTCTGAGCAGGGAATAGTCGTAATAGCTCAGGCCATTGGCGACCTCGTCGAGCACGGTCAGCTTGCGGCGGCGCAGGAGGCTCGTCTGCCACAGCGCGAGCATCGCCTCATGGACGCTTTGCTTGATCTCTTCGCGTTCGTCTTCGGTATTGTCGGGATGGCCGTAACGTTCGAGGAGGCCCTTGATCGCGATTTCCCAGGTCATCGTGCTCTTGCGGCGCACTTCGGTCGGATGCGCCGTCAGGACCGGGCTGATAAAGGCCTCTTCGAAAAACGCTTGAAGACTCGCGCGCGTGACGCCGTGTTTCCGCGCATTGTCCAACGCGCGCTTGATCGTGCCGACACGCGGCTTGGAGCCCGCGATCGCGTGCGCCCTCGTGCGCCGCGCGTGATGCGCATCTTCGGCGATATTGGCGAGATGCGAGAAATAACTAAAGGAGCGCACGACCAAGGCTGCCTGCCGCGGCGTCAGAGATTTGAGAATCTTTTCGAGCGCCAGGGCTTCCTGATCGTCGCGATGTCGGTGAAAGCGGATCGAGGTCTTGCGGATTTCCTCGACGGTGTCGAAAATCGCGTCGCCTTCTTGATCCCGGATCGTATCGCCCAGCACATGGCCGAGAAATCGGATGTCCTCGCGCAGCGGTCCGTCCTTGTCGGCGAACCGGCTGAATTCCGCGAATTCCGTGGTTTCCGATTCGATTGTCACGACAACTCTCCCAGGCAAGGGGTACGGGTCAGTAGGGCCGGGAGGACAGGGTGCGCCCACCATCCCCCAGTTGGCTCTTGTCTACGCCCGGAGCAAATGTTTCGCCATAGGCGAAGGCATGCTACTGGCCTGACTGTTTTTGAGGCCGCCTTAAACTTTTCTGAGGGACGCAAGCTTTTGAAGACGATCATGACCAAGCTCGCCGAGCGCCGCGCCCAAGCGGAAGCGGGCGGCGGCGAGAAGCGCGTCGAGGCGCAGCACGCCAAGGGCAAGCTGACCGCGCGCGAGCGGATCGAGCTTTTGCTCGACGAAGGCTCGTTTGAGGAATTCGACATGTTCGTCGAACATCGTGCCGTCGATTTCGGCATGGAGGCGCAAAAGATACCAGGCGATGGCGTCGTAACGGGCTGGGGCACGATCACCGGCCGCACCGTCTTTGTCTTCGCGAAGGATTTTACCGTATTTGGCGGTTCGCTTTCGGAGACGCACGCGCAAAAGATCACCAAAATCCAGGACATGGCGCTGCGCAACCGGGCGCCCATCATCGGGATTTTCGACGCCGGCGGCGCGCGCATTCAGGAAGGCGTCGCGGCGCTTGCCGGCTATGGCGAGGTGTTCCAGCGCAATGTGCTGGCGTCGGGCGTCATTCCGCAGATTTCGGTCATCATGGGACCCTGCGCGGGCGGCGACGTCTATTCGCCCGCGATGACCGACTTCATCTTCATGGTCAAGGATACGAGCTATATGTTCGTGACCGGCCCAGATGTCGTCAAAACCGTCACCAACGAAACCGTGACGGCGGAAGAGCTCGGCGGCGCTTCGATCCATGCGGTGCGCAGCTCCGTCGCCGACCGCGCCTACGAGAACGACGTCGAGGCCTTGTTGCAGATGCGGCGGCTCGTGGATTTCCTGCCCGCCTCGAACGTCGCGCCGATGCCGGATTGGCCCGCCGACTCCGCCGGGGGGCAGGAGGCCCGGGATTTCTCGCTCGACACCCTGGTCCCGGACAATCCCAACACGCCCTATGACATCAAGGAATTGATCGCCAAGACCGCAGACGACGGCGATTTCTTCGAGATCCAGGAGGCCCATGCCAAAAATATCGTGGTCGGCTTTGGCCGGGTCGAGGGCCGCACCGTGGGCTTCGTCGCCAACCAGCCGATCGTCCTGGCGGGCGTGCTCGACAGCGACGCCTCGCGCAAGGCGGCGCGATTCGTGCGCTTTTGCGATTGTTTCAACATTCCGATCGTCACCTTCGTCGATGTGCCGGGCTTTTTGCCGGGCACGGCGCAGGAATATGGCGGCCTGATCAAACATGGCGCCAAGCTGCTCTATGCCTATGCCGAGGCGACGGTGCCCAAAATCACGATCATCACGCGCAAGGCGTTTGGCGGCGCCTATGACGTGATGGCGTCGAAACATCTGCGCGGCGATCTCAATTTCGCCTGGCCGACCGCGCAGATCGCGGTGATGGGCGCCAAGGGCGCGGTGGAGATCATTTTCAGGGCCGATATCGACGATGCCGCGAAGATCGCGGCGCGGACGAAGGATTACGAGGATCGATTCCTCTCACCCTTCGTCGCCGCCGAACGCGGCTATATCGACGAGGTGATCATGCCGCATTCGACGCGACGCCGGGTCGCCTTGGGCCTCGCCATGCTGCGCGGCAAGACGCTCGAGAACCCATGGAAAAAGCACGGGAATATTCCGCTGTGAGTGGGGCTCTAATAAACGATCTGTAATCCCAAGAACCACGAGAACTCGTTCGACGCCACGCTGTTCTGGAGGCCACGTCCCGCCGACAGCATGAGATGGTTGTGCTCGTCGAAATCATAGACGGCGCCGAGATTGAAGCCGGTGCTGTCGTTGCCGCCGATGACCGTGGCGGTCTGGTGAAACAGCTCGCCGCCGAGCGTGAGATCGGGCGCGACCTTGCGTTGGACCAGCAGGCCCGAGAACCAATAGTCTTTGTCGAGCGTGCCGCCGCCGTTATTGATCCAATAGCCGCCGCCGCTGTCGATCGTCCAATCGCCGAAGCTTTTTTGGACCCAGATGGGAAGCAGCGTGCGCGTGTGGCCCGCGCCGAGGCCTCGCGACTGATCGCCGGTCGGGAAGTCCATGATCGGATAGAGCGCGACCTGCGGACGCCAACCTTGCTCGTCCTCTTGAATGAACCGGTATTTGAACCCGATTTCCGAATCGCCATAGCCGAATTGCGGCGCCATTGCCCCGGGCCTGTCGAACGACAACCATGCGCCGAGATGCAATTGGCCGTTCGGGATCAGGCCGTAGTTGAAATCGAAACCGGGAGCCATGCCGCTCGTGTCGCCTTTGACATGTGTGCCAATCGTATAGCTGATCAGCTCGAAATGCTGGTAATCCACGGGTTCGGGATCATCGGTCAGATAGGGCGGACCGGCCTCGGCGGGCAGAATGGTCAAGGCAAGGACAAGAAGCGCGCAAAGGGAGCCGGCCACGCTGAATACGGTCGTTTCCGAGACGCGCGACACTTCGAGATTCTCCGCTTCGATTCGGTCCAACGTTTCTACCTAATGTTTGCGCGCGCTACTCACATGGACCCTAGCTCGTGTTGGGATTACGTCATAGACGGGTTACGCTGGCGGTCACATATCGCGAGGGGAAGAACGCATACCATGGCTTATGATGTCGATTTGTTTGTCATCGGGGCGGGGTCCGGCGGGACGCGGGCGGCGCGAATCGCGGCGGGTTATGGCGCCAAGGTCATGGTGGCGGAAGAATTCCGGATCGGCGGGACCTGTGTCATTCGCGGCTGCGTGCCGAAAAAGCTGATGGTCTACGCGAGCCGCTTTGCCGATGCCTTTGCCGAGGCGAGGGGATTTGGCTGGAAGGTCGGTGAAACCAGTTTCGATTGGCCGCGCTTCGTCGCGGCCAAGGAAAAGGAAATCACCCGGCTTTCCGCGATTTACCGGACCAATCTCGAAAAGGCCGGCGTCGAGATCGTGGCGGCCCGCGCCGTGATCGAGGACGCGCATACGGTTACGCTGAGCACCGGCCGGCGCATCAGCGCCGGGACCATTCTCGTCGCGACGGGCGGCACGCCGACGCTGCATCCGGCCGTTCCCGGCCAGGAATACGCCATAACATCCAATGAAATCTTCGATTTGCCGGTGTTTCCGAAGCGGCTCTTGATTGTCGGCGCCGGCTATATCGCGGTCGAATTCGCCTCCGTTTTCGCGCGGCTCGGCAGCGCGGTCACCTTGACCTTTCGCGGCGAGAACGTGTTGCGCGGCTTCGATGAGGATTTGCGCGACGGTCTGCGCGAGGGCTTGACCGAGGCGGGCGTCACGCTGCGCGCGGGCTGCCTGCCCACGAAGATTGAAAAGCGCGCGGACGGCTTGGCCGTCACGATGAGCGACGGCGGCACCGTGGAGGTGGACGAGGTGCTCGTCGCCACCGGCCGCGCGCCGCATACACAAGGCCTTGGCCTCGAAAAGGCCGGGGTGGTGCTTGGATCCAAGGGCGAAGTCCTCGTCGACGAGCAATCGCGGACCAATGTGCCATCGATCTATGCCGTCGGCGATGTGACGGACCGTGTCGCCTTGACGCCGGTCGCGATCCGCGAGGGGCATTTGTTTGCCGATACGGTGTTCGGCGGGAAGCCGGGCTTCGCCGATCATTCCAAGATCGCGACCGCCGTCTTTACAACACCCGAACTCGGCACGGTCGGGCTGACCGAGGAACAAGCCCGCGCCCAGGTGTCCTGCGTCGATATTTACGCCGCCGCGTTCCGTCCGATGAAGGCGACGCTGTCGGGGCGGCACGAGAAAACGATCATGAAGATCGTCGTCGATGCCGAAAGCGACAAAGTGCTTGGGATTCACATCCTCGGCGAGGGGGCCGGCGAGATGGTGCAAATCCTCGGCATCGTGATCAAGATGGGCGCCACCAAGGCCGATTTCGACGCGACCATGGCGGTCCATCCGACCGCCGCGGAAGAACTCGTGACCATGCGCGTGCGCCGGATCCGCCACGAGCGGATCGAAGCGGTGCCGGCCGGCCCCGGCATGGCCGCGCCGGTGGGGTAGGGGCCGCGCGCGGTCGGCCAAAAGCTCAGCTAAAATTCGGGGTCGCATCCCCGGAGAACATTGTATATCTAGCTTTTTACGCCACCCGCCGCCGAGCCCGCGCGGGTCTGTAGGAGAATGTTATGTCGAGCGCCGCCTGGTCACCACAGAGCTGGAGGGGATTGCCCATTCAGCAGGTGCCGGAATATCCCGATGCCGTTGCCCTGTCCGATGTCGAGCGTCAGATCGCGAGCTATCCGCCGCTGGTTTTCGCGGGCGAAGCGCGCAAGCTGAAGAAAATGCTCGGCAAGGCCGCGGCCGGCGAGGCGTTTCTGCTGCAAGGCGGCGATTGCGCCGAAGCCTTCGCCGAACACGCCGCCGACAACATCCGCGATTTCTTCCGCGTTTTCTTGCAGATGGCCGTCGTCATGACGTTCGGCGCCGCGCTGCCGGTGGTGAAGCTTGGCCGCGTGGCCGGGCAATTCGCCAAGCCGCGCTCCGCGCCGACGGAACGGATCGGCGATGTCGAGCTGCCGAGCTATCGCGGCGACATCGTCAACGGCATCGAGTTCAACGCCGCCTCGCGCGTGCCCGACCCGCAGCGCCAGGTCGACGCCTACCGCCAGTCGGCGGCGACCTTGAACCTGCTGCGCGCCTTCGCGACGGGCGGCTACGCCAATCTCGAAAACGCGCATCGCTGGATGCTGAATTTCGTCGCCGACAGCCCGCAATTCGCGCGCTACCAGAGCCTCGCCGACCGGATCACCGAGACGCTCGGTTTTATGCGCGCGATCGGGCTTGACCCGGAGACGCATCACGAAATGCGCCAGACCGAGTTCTGGACCTCGCACGAGGCTTTGCTTCTCGGTTACGAGGAAGCGCTGACGCGTGTCGATTCGACGTCGGGCGACTATTACGCGACCTCGGGCCATTTGCTTTGGATCGGCGACCGCACGCGCCAGCTCGACCATGCCCATGTCGAATATGCCAAGGGGGTCAAGAACCCCATTGGCCTGAAATGTGGGCCGTCGCTCAAGCCCGACGAACTGTTGCGCCTCATCGACGTTCTCGACCCCGAGAACGAGCCCGGCCGCTTGACGTTGATTTGCCGTTTCGGCGCCGACAAGGCGGCGGAGCATCTGCCGGCCTTGTTGCGCGCGGTCAAGCGCGAGGGACGTCTGCCGCTATGGTCCTGCGACCCGATGCACGGCAACACGATCAAGGCCTCGAGCGGCTACAAGACCCGTCCGTTCGAGAAAATCATGAACGAGATCAAGACCTTCTTTCAGGTTCATAATGCCGAGGGCACCTATGCCGGCGGCGTGCATCTCGAAATGACCGGCAAGAACGTGACGGAATGCACCGGCGGCGCGCGCGCGATCAGCGATCTCGATCTGCACGACCGCTACCACACCTA
>JARLIW010000124.1 GCA_031291515.1 Beijerinckiaceae bacterium
AGGTAGAGCGCATTGCGCCGCCAGGCGGGGGCGTCGATGCGCCCTTGGTCGCTGCGGAACAGAAAATGGACCGTGCCGTCGCTCATCAGTCCCTCAGCAGCTCGTTGATCGCGGTCTTTTCGCGCGTCTGGGCATCGACGGTCTTGACGATGACCGCGCAATAGAGCGACGGGCCGGGCGCGCCGTTGGGCAGCGGCTTGCCCGGCAGATTGCCCGAGACGACGACCGAATAGGGCGGCACGAAGCCGGTATGGATTTGCCCCGTCGCGCGGTCGATGATCTTGGTCGAGGCCGAGATGAACACGCCCATGGCGATGACGGAGCCTCGGCCGACGACGACGCCTTCCACCACTTCCGAGCGCGCGCCGACGAAGCAATCATCCTCGATGATGGTCGGATTGGCCTGGAGGGGTTCCAAAACCCCGCCGATGCCGACGCCGCCGGAGAGATGCACGTTCTTGCCGATCTGGGCGCAGGAGCCGACGGTGGACCAGGTATCGACCATTGTGCCGCTATCGACATAGGCGCCGAGGTTGACGAAGCTCGGCATCAAGACGACGCCCGGCGCGATATAGGCGGAGCGGCGCACCACGCAGTTCGGCACCGAGCGGAAGCCGGCCGCCGCATGATCCTCGGCGCTCCAGCCGTCGAATTTCGAGGGTACCTTGTCCCACCAGGTCGCGCCGCCGGGGCCGCCCGCGATCGGCGCCATGTCGTTGAGCCGGAACGACAGCAGGACGGCCTTTTTGAGCCATTGATTGACGCGCCAAGCCGCCGCGCCCTCGCCGCCGAGACGTTCGGCGACGCGAACCTCGCCACGATCGAGCAGGCCCAGCGCCTCGTCGACGGCATTGCGGATTTCGCCGGATGTGGCCGGTGTCACGGCGGCCCGGTCGCGGAAGGCGGCTTCGATGGTGGCGGCGAGTGTGGAATGTGGCATGGAGACCCGGACAAGCAAGGAAAGACGAACGCCGCGAGGTTTGGTGCGCGCGACGCCGCCTGTCAACTCGGAAGGGCAGGGGAGGCAGGGCAATCGGGTGAGGTAATCCTCCCACGCAAAGCGGGGGAGGGGGACCGCCAAAGGCGGTGGAGGGGGCTGCCGCTGGGCTCGAAACTGTCTAATTGAGTTGGACTCCGTGGCAAATCCCGTCTCCGCGAGGCACCCGAGCCCCCTCCACCATGCTTCGCATGGTCCCCCTCCCCCACTTCGTGGAGGAGGATTAATCCGGCGGGGCTTCACCCGATTGCCCCGCAGGGAAGGCTCTGCGCGGAATGCGTCGTGCGAAGAGGCCGGTCACTTCAAAATTGAAATAAGCGCCAACTCTGCTATTTCTAGGCAAATGCGTTTGGGGGGCATCATGACTCCAGTTTATTGGTATCTCGATGCCCAGCGCGAGCGCCGTGGCCCGTTCGAGCGCGACGAGATCGTGGGCTTCATTCGCAACGGCGTCATCGTCCGGGACACGCTGATCTGGGATTCGAGCCTGAACGAATGGCGCGCCGCGGCCGCGCTCCCTGACTTTTCAGTCCTTTTTGGCGGCTCGGTGCCCCCATCGGGCGCGTCCGCCCCGCCGCAAATGCCGCCGCTGCCGCTCGAGGGCGGTCCGTTGGGTTTCGCGCGGCCGGGGGCTCTCACAGCCGATCTTCCGGTTTGGGGATTGTTTTGGCGAGGGTTTGTCCGCTCGCTCGGGTTTCTGTTCATCGTTCCCGCGCCTTGGGCCGCGGCGTTCTTTTTCCGGTTTCTTTGTTCGCGCGTTGCGCTTCCGAATGGAGCGCGGCTGAGTTTCGCGGGAAGAGCCGGCGATATTTGGTATATCCATGTCGCGATCGCGGTTCTGGCCCTGGTTGGGCGATTTGAGCGCGTGCTGGACAACTCGCATCATCACGCCGCGATCGGCGCCCAGTTGTTCTTCATTCTGATCGCCACGCCGGTTTCGTTGATCTTACAAACCTATGTGATGCGGTGGTTTTGTTCAAAATTGAGGTCGGCGGACGGCGGTTTGAATATCACCTTCGAGGGCAATGTTTTCGGTTTGCTCGGCTGGACTGTTCTCATGGTCCTGTCGTTCGCGACGATTATCGGCTGGGCCTGGGTGCTCAAGGCGACGTATCGATGGATGTGCCGAAGTGTCCGCGGAACGCACCGGTTTGAGTTTACCGCGACAGGCTGGGATATATTGTGGCGCCACGTGGCGGCGTTCTTCATGTGCATTTTTATCATTCCGATCCCCTGGGTCATTCGCTGGTTGACCAACTGGTGGATCTCCAAAATCTCCGTGGTCGTGTAATCGATTGTTTCGACGGACTTTTCTGTCGAGCGGACGGCTGTTGGCGACCGGCCACGGCCAGCTTCACAATAGTCGATTTTAAACGATGGGATGTTGCCGCTGTCGCGGTCATCCGCGTCGAAACGGACGAGCGGCGCGACGTGATCTCGGCTCTTCGTCGAGGCTAGCCGTATCTTTCCAATCAAGAGCGATCTGTTATCACAATGCCGAGATTTCGCGTTTTTGACGTTGAACGGATGGTGATTTGCTGCCGTTTAAGGACAACGTAGAATATTCGCGTTTTAACTTGGGGTCTCCATGCGTCGCTTTTTGTTTTGGTCCGGATGCTTGATCGCGGTGGCGGTGCTCTCCTACGCCTATGTCAATGCGAAGACGGAGCAGACGGCGGACAAGAAACCGGTGGCCGCGCCGCCGGCCGTGCCGGTTACCGCCGCGACGGCCCAAAAGGCGGATACGCCCGTCATTGTGCGCGGGCTTGGCACGGTGACGGCATTTGCCACGGTGGCGCTTAAAAGCCGTGTCGTGGGGGCCATTACCCAACTGAATTTTCGGGAAGGGCAAATGGTCAGGACCGGCGACCTCTTGATCCAGCTCGATCCGCGTCCCTACGAGGCGACGCTGGAGCAAGCGCAGGCCAACCGCGTCAAGGATCAGGCCGCCTTGGCCAACGCCAAGGTCGATCTCGACCGCTATGCCGATCTTCTCAAGCGCAACTTCGCGCCCGAGCAACAGGTTGCCACGCAGAAAACAACCGTGGCGCAGGCCGAAGCGGCCATCGCCGCCGACGAAGCCGCGATCAAGGCGGCGCAGCTCAATGTCGATTATGCCGCGCTTCGTTCGCCCATCGACGGCGTGACGGGCATCCGGCAGGTCGATCTCGGAAATATCATCCAGGCGAATTCCCAGACCTTGGTCACGATCACGCAGATCAAACCCATTTACGTGATCTATACGCTGCCCGAAGCCGATATTGCCCGGGTTCGCTCGGCCTTGGCGGCGAAGACGGTCGCCGTTCAGGCTTTCGCCGCCGACGACAAGACGAAACTCGCCGAGGGCGTGCTCAATCTTGTCGACAATGCCGTCGACCAGGGAACCGGAACGGTCAAGCTCAAAGCCCAATTTGAAAATGCCGATACCGCGCTATGGCCCGGTCAATTCGTCAATATCCATACGGTTCTTAACGTCGTGCACGATGGCGTGACGATTCCCGCGGCCGCGGTCCAGAACGGGCCCAAGGGGGCGTATACCTATGTGATCGACACGGACTCCAAGGTCGAGAACCGACCGCTGACCATCGTTCAGACGGAGGCGAACCAGGCGCTGGTTGGCGGCGGCCTCGCGGCGGGCGAAAAAGTCGTGACGGCGGGCCAATACCGGTTGCAACGCGGCACCAAGGTGCGGATTGCCGACCAGATCGCCAACGCCGAGCAAAAGCTCTCCGACGCGCCCGCCGGAACGGACGCCGCGCAATGAATATTTCCGAAACATTCGTCCGGCGCCCGATTGCAACGGTCCTCGTCATGGCGGCGCTCTTCGTGGCGGGCGTGATCGGCTATAATCTGCTTCCGGTGGCGGCGCTGCCGAGCGTCGACTTTCCGACCATTTCCGTCAGCGCGCAGTTGCCGGGCGCCGATCCCGCGACGATGGCGGCGGCCGTCGCGCAGCCGCTCGAGCGGCAATTCGCGCAGGTGCCGGGCGTCAATCAAATCACCTCGACGAGCGTGCTCGGCGCCACCGCGATCACCCTGCAATTCGATCTCGACCGCAATATCGACGGCGCGGCGGGCGATGTGACGCAGGCGATCAATGCCGCCCAGGGATTCCTGCCGAAAAATCTCCCGAGCCCGCCGACCTTCCGGAAAGTGAATCCCGCCGATCAGCCGGTGCTGATTCTCGGCCTCACCAGCGACGCCATGCCGCTGACGCAAATGGATCAATTCGCCGATCTCGACGTCGCGCAGCGGATTTCCACCTTCAGCGGCGTCGGGCAAGTCGTCATCTTCGGGCAGCAGAAATATGCGCCGACGATCATGATCAATCCGCTGTCGCTCGCCGCGCGCGGTATTGGGCTCGACGATGTCGTCAACGCCGTCACGACGTCGACCGGCGATCTCCCGGTGGGGACGTTGCAGGGGCCGGGCCAGTCCCATCAGATCGCGACCAACGGCCAGTTGTTCCTGCCGCAACAGATCGCGAAATCGATCATTGCGTTCCGGAATGGCGCGCCGGTGCGGGTCAGAGATGTCGCGCAAGTGGTCGCGGGCGCCGATAATCCTTTTTATGGCGCGTGGGTTGGCGCGAACCGTGGCGAAATGATCGGGATCTGGCGCCAGCCCGGCGCGAACACGACGGATCTCGTCGATCAGATCAAGGCCAAGCTACCGTTGCTTTCGGCCGGGATTCCCCCTTCCATTCATCTATCGGTGGTGAGCGATCGGTCGATTTCGATTCGGGACAGTTTCACTGACGTCAAAATCACCTTGGCCGGGACGATTTTTCTCGTCGTCGCCGTGATCTTCGTCTTCCTGCGGGAGTTTTGGGCCACGCTAATCCCCGCCATGACCGTGCCGCTCTCGCTCGCCGGGACATTCGCGGTGATGTATGTCTTCGGCTACAGTCTCGACAATCTCTCCCTGATGGGGCTCACGCTTGCGGTCGGGCTCGTCGTCGACGATGCCATCGTCATGCTCGAAAATATTTTCCGCCATCTCGAAATGGGCAAGGACCGGCTTACGGCGGCGATCGACGGGTCGAAGGAAATCGGCTTCACGATTATTTCGATCACGATTTCGCTGATCGCGGTGTTCATCCCGCTCCTGTTCATGGGCGGGATCGTCGGCCGACTGTTCCGTGAGTTTGGCATGACGGTGACGATCTCGATCGTGATTTCGGCCTTCGTCGCCTTGACCTTGTCGCCGATGATGTGCGCCTTGGTGCTCAAGAACCCACACGATGCGAAGCATGGCCGACTCTATCAGCTCAGTGAGCGCGGTTTCGAGGCCATGGTCAACGGCTATGAGCGGATTCTCAAAATGTCGCTGCGCTTCCGCGCGCTGGTGATGGTTCTCAATATTGGTTTGATCCTGCTCTCGGGCTATCTGTTTCTGACCATGCCGAAAGGGTTCTTCCCGCAGGAAGACACCGGCATGATTTCGGGTTTCGCGCAAACTGATCAGGACGTCTCGTTCGACGCCATATCGCGCCGGATGGAAGCGGGTTTGACGGTCATCAAAAACGATCCGGACGTCATTTCGGTCGGCGCCGCCATCGGTGGGAGTGGCAGTTCCGGCTTCAATACCGGGCGTGTCTTCATTCAATTGAAGCCGCACAGCGAGCGCAAGCTCAATGTCGAACAAGTGATGCAGCGTCTGCACCGCAATCTCGCGAAATTGCCGGGAATTATGATCTATCTTCAGGCGACGCAAAACATTCAGCTTGGCGGCCGGATCTCGCGGACTCAATATCAATATACGTTGCAAGATACCGATTTGAACGAGTTGAACCGTTTGGCCCCGGTCATTCTCGGCAAGCTTCAAGGCTCGCCGCTGCTTCAGGACGTCGCGAGTGATCAACAAACCAATAGTTTGCAACTGATGATCAATATCGACCGCGATGCCGCCTCGCGGCTCGGG
This sequence comes from Beijerinckiaceae bacterium, assembly GCA_031291515.1. Taxonomy (GTDB): domain Bacteria; phylum Pseudomonadota; class Alphaproteobacteria; order Rhizobiales; family Beijerinckiaceae; genus RH-AL1. Next base: position 5,921 of record JARLIW010000124.1, read on the forward strand.
GTCAGCGTCGCCACGATTCAGCAGACGCTGGCCGATGCGTTCGGCCAGCCCTATGTGACGCAACTTTATGCGCCCCTCAACACATATCATATCGTGATCGAGGTCGAGCCGCAGTTCCAGCAGGATGTTTCGGCGCTGTCGCGTATTTATGTGCACGGGGCCGGCGGCGCGCTGGTGCCGATCAGCCAGTTCGCCACGATCAAGTCCTTGCCGGCGACGATTGCCGTGAACCACCAGGGTCAATTCCCGGCGGTGACGCTGTCCTTCAATCTTTCGCCGAACGTGTCGCTCGGGCAAGCGGTCGAAGAGATCCAGAGGATCGAATCCGCCGTCGAGAAGCCCGCGACGCTTTTGACCTCGTTCCAGGGCACGGCGCAGGAATTCCAGCGCTCGCTCGCGACGCAGCCGATCCTGATCGCGGCGGCCTTGTTCGCGGTCTATATCGTGCTCGGCATTTTGTACGAAAGCTTCATCCATCCCCTGACGATCATCTTGAGCCTTCCCTCGGCATCGGCGGGCGCGCTGCTGTCGCTCAAACTGTTCGGGTTCGATTTGAGCATGATGGCGATCATTGGCCTCGTCATGCTGATCGGAATCGTCAAAAAGAACGCGATCATGATGATCGACTTCGCGTTGGAGCGCGAGCGCGGCGGCGGGCTCACCCCCGAGGAATCGATTTATGAGGCCGCGGTGCTGCGCTTCCGGCCGATCATGATGACGACGATGGCGGCGCTGTTGGGCACGGTTCCGATTGCCTTGGGCATCGGCGCGGGAGCCGATCTGCGGCAGCCGCTCGGCATTGCGGTGGTCGGCGGCTTGATCGTCTCGCAGGCGCTCACGTTGTTCACGACGCCGGTCACCTATATCTATATGGACAAGATCAACAGTTTCCTCTCCAAAAAGGTTGCCAAGCGCGGCGCCGCTCCGGCCGCGCCCGGCGCGGATCAATCGCATCAAGAAGAAGCGGCTTAGGGCATGTCCCGAAAAAGTTGCAGACTTTTTCGATCGAGGACATGCTTGAGCTTCTTAAAAAGAGAGCGAAACCTGGCGGGGAATCCATGACGCAAAGGCCGCTGATTGTCGTCGGAACGCCGTGCTATGGCGGCCAGGCGGGGCAGGGATATGTCCTGTCGCTGTTGGAGCTATTGCGCGAATCGAGCGCTGGCGCGTTCGATCTCGATGTCGTCCTGCTTGGCGGCGATGCGCTGATCACGCGGGCCCGCAGCGTCGTGGCGGCGCGTTTTCTCGACACGCCCAAGGCGACGCATTTGTTGTTTGTCGATGCCGATATCGCCTTCAGTCCGGAGCAAGTGCTGCGTCTCTTGCGCTTCGACAAGGACTTCGTCGCCGCTTTCTATCCGCTCAAGCAAATCGATTGGGCGGCGATTCCCGCCCGTGCCGTCGCGGGCGAGCCCCTGGAGGCGGCGGGTCTCTCTTACGTCGGCTCGCTCTGTGACGGCGACGAGCTTCGCGTCGAGGGCGATTTTGCCACCGCCCGCTATGCCGGGACGGGATTTCAGCTCCTCAAGCGCGCGGTGTTCGAGCGCCTCATCGCCGCCCATCCCGAAACGAAGTTTCGCAAGGTCGATACGTTGCCGGGCCTGATGCCGCGAAGCGAGAATCTCTACGCTTTGTTCGATTGTACGATCGATCCCGTGTCCGGCAGCTATTTGAGCGAGGATTACGCGTTTTGCCAGCGCTGGCGCGCGCTTGGCGGCACCATTTGGCTCGATCTCAAAAGCCGCCTCACCCATACCGGGCCGCAGAGCTTTGCCGGACAGACGGAAGGGCGGTTTTCGTCGCTTCTGAAGACAGCGGCGCCGGAAGGGCGCGGGTAGAGCGTTCGAAATGGGAGCGCTATTCCCGTTGCTTTCATTCCGGCGCGATGCTCTGCAAAAACCCCGCGAGATCGTTGGTGACAAAATCAATATGCGCGGGCGTGACGCCGCCGATCGTTTCGAAGGCTTCGCGGTCCTCGATCGTCCCCGGCGGCGGGACGACGAGCACGGTGGTCATGCCGAGCGCCTTGGGCACCAACAGATTTCGCGGAATGTCCTCGAACATCACGGCCCCTAACGGATCGACGTCGTGACGCGTTAGGAATCGCTGGTAGGTTTCCGGCTCCGGCTTCGGCAGGAGATCGCCGGCTTCGATGCCGAAAAAATCCTCGAAGAGATGGCCGACGCCGAGCGCGCGCGCCGTTTCGACGGCGTGATGGCGTGATCCGTTGGTCAAGACCAGCTTGCGTCCCGGAAGCGCGGCGATGGCGGCCGCAAGGATCGGGTTGGGGACGATCGCCGAGCGGTCGATGTCGTGCACGAAGGCCAAGAACGCGGCGGGATCGATCAGGTGATCTTCCATGAGGCCGCGCAGCGTCGTGCCATACCGCTCGTAGTAGAATTTCTGCAAGGCGCGCGCGGAGATCCCGTCGAGCCCATGCAGATCCGAGATGTAATGGGTGATGCGCGCATCGATCTTCGGCCACAGACCGGCGCCGGGCGGATAGAGCGTATTGTCGAGGTCGAACACCCATGTCGTGACATGGGTGAAAGCGTGCGGCGTGAGGGCGCGTGGCGGGGTTGGAGCGTTCACCGCGTAATGAGCGTACCCGCGCCGTGATCTGTCAAGAGTTCGACCAGAACCGCGTGCGGCTGCTTGCCGTCGAGGATCACGACGCCCTCGACGCCTTGCTCGATGGCATAGATGCAGGTCTGAACTTTCGGGATCATGCCGCCGGTCACCGTGCCGTCGGCGATCAGGTCGTGGATCTCGGCGACGCTGAGCTGCTTGATCAGCTTTTTGTTCTTGTCGAGCACGCCGGGCACGTCGGTCAGGAACAAAAGGCGCTTGGCGCCGAGCGCGCCGGCGATCGCGCCGGCAAAGGTATCGGCGTTGACGTTATAGGTCTCGCCGTCCTCGCCCGCGGCAATTGGCGCGAGGACGGGGATGAGTTCGCGGCCAAGCACCTGATGCAGCACCATCGTGTCGACCTTGGCGGGCTCGCCGACAAAGCCGAGATCGATCTCCTCGCCCTGGCCCTCGACCGTCGTGTGGACGGAAGCGGCCTTGCGCGCGATGACCATGTTGCCATCCTTGCCGCAAAGTCCGATGGCCTTGCCACCCACGGCATTGATCATGCCGACAATGCCTTTGTTGATCGCGCCCGCCAGCACCATTTCGACGATCTCGACGGTGGCCTTGTCGGTCACCCGCAAGCCGCCGGCGAAGCTCGATTCGATGCCGAGCTTTTTGAGCATCGCGCCGATCTGCGGGCCGCCGCCATGCACAACGACCGGATTGATGCCGGATTGCTCGAGCAGCACCATGTCGCGCGCGAATTCCCGCGCCATGTCTTCGTCGCCCATGGCATGGCCACCATATTTGACGACGATGATGGCGTCGTCATAGCGCAGCATGTGCGGCAGCGCCTGCATCAGGATGGCGGCTTGCTCGTGCGGATCGGCGGGGGTTTCAGCCATGGCATGGGTTCCGGTGGATGGGGCCGGGGGCGTTGTAGCGGGTTGGCGATGGGAGCTCAATCGTTTGGCGGCGGGGAATATTGCCGGCAGGGTGTCAAGGGCCGCATTGTCATTCCAGGGCGAGCCGAAGGGGAGAGCCTGGAATCCAGGACAACGTATTCGGACTAGCGAGCACGAAAGATCCGGCCGCCGGGCGATTCAGCCTCTTCTTTCTTTTGCGTTGGCATGGATCTTTTGCGTGGCATGGATTTCGGGCTCGCCCACGGCGCCCCGAAATGACGGACGCTCCGGCTTTTCCGCCTCAGGCTCCCCGCTGATGCAGCAGCAGCGCCACCGCGGCGCGCAGCTCCGGGATGCCCTCGCCGGTTTCCGAGGAGGTGAAAATGACCTCGGGAAACGCCGCCACGCGCTTTTTGAGTTCGGCCAGCGTTTCGGCGACGCGCGTCTCGCGCTCCGAGATCTTCACCTCGTCCTTTTTCGTGAGCACGATCTGGTAGGACATCGCGGCGCGGTCGAGGATCTCGAACATTTCGAAATCGACGGGTTTGAGTCCGTGGCGGCCGTCGACCAGCACGAACACGCGGGCTAGCGGCGCCCGGCCGCGCAAAAAATCGTACATCAGGCCAGTCCAGGAGGCGATCTTCTCCTTGGAGGCCGAGGCATAGCCATAGCCCGGCATGTCCACGAGCCGCAGCTTGGCGTCTTCCAGGCTGGGCCCCAGCGTGAAAAAATTGAGCTGCTGGGTGCGGCCCGGCGTATGCGACGTGCGCGCGAGCGTCTTGCGGTTGGTCAGCGCGTTGAGCAGCGAGGACTTGCCGACGTTGGAACGTCCGGCGAAGGCGATTTCGGGCGGACCGACCGGCGGCAGGGCGTCGGGTTTCGAGGCGCCCCAGATGAATTCGCATTCGGCCGCGAAGAGCTTGCGCCCCAATTCCAAAAAATCCGGTTTGAAATCGGGCGCGGTCTCGTCGGGGGTGCCGGTCAAGTCGGGACTTTCTTGCGGAAATGGCTTTTCAGATTGCCCCAGAGTTCGAGCTTCTGTCCCGCCTGCTTCATGATGATCGACTGCTGGATGACCGTCAGCGTGTTGTTGACGGTCCAGTAGATCACCAGCCCCGAGGGGAAGGTGCCGAGCATGAAGGTGAAGATCACCGGCATCCAGGCAAACATCTGCTTCTGCACGGGGTCGGCGGGTTCCGGGTTCATCTTCATCTGCAGGAACATGGAGAAGCCCATGATCAGCGGCCAAATGCCGATGGCGAGGAAATGGCCGATCACCGGCAGAGCGGTCGGATCGAACGGGATCAGGCCGAACAGATTGAACACATTGGTCGGATCGGGCTGCGAGAGATCGTGGATCCAGCCGAAGAACGGCGCCTGACGCATTTCGATCGTGACGAACAGCACTTTATAGAGCGAGAAAAACACCGGGATTTGGATGACCATGGGAAGACACCCCGCGAC
>JARLIW010000125.1 GCA_031291515.1 Beijerinckiaceae bacterium
AAAGGTGGGAGCCAGACGGAGGTTGCTGTTGCGCGGATCCTTGCCATGGGGCCAGGTCGCGCCGGCCGGGGTCAAGGCGAGGCCCGCCTCCTTCGCGAGATCCACGACGCGCGTGGCGGCGCCTTCCACCACATCGACGCTAACGAAATAGCCGCCCTCGGGCTTCGACCAGGTGGCGAGGCCCAGGCCGCCGAGACGGGAATCGAGCGCCTGTTCCACCGCGGCGAATTTCGGGGCGATCAAGGCGCGTTGCGCATCCATATGCTTCTCGATGCCGGCATGGTCGCGCAAAAAGCGGACGTGACGGAGCTGGTTGAGCTTGTCCGAGCCGATGGTCCGCTTGAACGCGCGCGCGAGGAACCATTTCACATTGGCGGGCGAGGAGGCGAAAAACGCGAGGCCCGCGCCGGCCAAGGTGACTTTCGAGGTCGAGGCGAAAATGAAGGCGCGATCGGGATGGCCCGCCGCGGCGCAAGCTTCCAAGATGTTGCTGATGGCGTGTCGATTTTCGGTGAGATGGTGGACGGTATAGGCGTCGTCCCAATAGAGCCGGAAATCCGGCGCGCCGGTCTTCATCGCGGCCAAGCGCTCGATGGTCCCGGCGGAATAGACATCGCCCGACGGGTTCGAATATTTCGGCACGTTCCACATGCCCTTGACGCTCGGATCGGCGGCGAGCGCTTCGACCGCGTCCATGTCGGGGCCGTCGCCCGTCAACGGCACCGGCAGCATGCGGATCCCATATTCCTCGAGAATCGCGAAATGGCGGTCGTAGCCCGGCACCGGACAGATGAAGGCGATCGACCCTTCCTTCGACCAGGGCGCCGCGCCGCCCGGCACGCCCTTGAGCAGCGCCCAAGCAATCGTATCGTGCATCAAGGCGAGGCTCGAATTGTCACCAACGACAATTTGCTCCGGCGGCGCGCCGAGCGCGGTGGAGAACAATTTCCGCGCTTCGAGCAGCCCCTGCAGATTGCCGTAATTGCGCGCGTCCTCGCCGGCTTCACTGTGATAATCGCCATTGCCCGGCAAGGCCAACATGCCGTTGGAAAGATCGAGCTGATCCGGCGCGGGTTTACCGCGCGTCATGTCGAGCTTGAGGCCACGGGCCTTGAAGGCCTCGTAATCGGCGCGGGCGCGCTCGAGAAGGGCGCGGCGATCGGCAAGGGAGAGGTCGGCGATTGCAGTCATGGTCAAGCCTTGTCTAGCCCGTAAAGCGTGTGGAGCGTGCGAACCGCCAATTCAGTATAAGCGGCCTCGATGAGAACCGAGAATTTGATCTCGGAGGTGGTGATCGCGCGGATGTTGATGCCTTTTTCCGAAAGCGCCTTGAACGCCCTGGCCGCCACGCCCGCGTGCGAACGCATGCCGACACCGATCGCCGAGACCTTGACGACATCGGTCGAGCCCTCGAGATAGGCGAACCCAATCTGCTCCTTCAAGCCTTCCAACACGACACAGGCGCGATCGAAATCGGCAATCGTCGTCGTAAAGGTCATGTCCGTCGTCTTTTGATCGCCCGAGATGACCTGGATGATCATATCGACATTGATGTTATGCTCGGCGAGCGGCACGAAAATGGCGGCGGCAATCCCCGGCGCGTCCTTTAAATTACGCAGGGTGATCTGCGCCTCGTCGCGCGAGAAGGCAATGCCGGTGACAACGGGCTGTTCCACGATATCTTCCTCTTCGCAAATCAGGGTGCCGGGACGCGGGTTTTCGGGATCGTCGAAACTCGACCGGACGAAGGTTCGCACCTTGTGCACCATGGCCAGTTCGACCGAGCGGACTTGAAGCACCTTGGCGCCCAGCGAAGCCAATTCGAGCATTTCCTCGAAGGCGATCTTGTCGAGCCGCTTGGCCTTGGGCACAACGCGCGGATCGGTCGTATAGACGCCGTCCACGTCGGTATAAATATCGCAGCGATCCGCCTTCAAGGCCGCCGCCATCGCGACCGCCGACGTGTCGGAGCCGCCGCGACCCAAGGTCGAAATGCGGTTGGTCGCGGCATGGATTCCTTGGAAGCCGGCAATGACCGCGACTTCGCGGTCGCGGCCGAACGCGTCGATAATGGCCGTCCCGTCGATGTCCTCGATTCGCGCGGCGCCATGGGCATCCGTGGTGCGAATCGGGACCTGCCAGCCGAGCCAGGACCGGGCGGGAATGCCGATATTTTGCAGCGCGATCGCGAGGAGCCCGGCCGTCACCTGTTCGCCCGAGGCGACGACGGCGTCATATTCGCGATGATCGTAAAGGGGCGACGCATCCTTGCACCATGCGACCAGTTCATTCGTCTTGCCGGACATGGCGGAGACCACGACGGCGACCTCGTGGCCAGCGTCGTACTCCCGTTTCACATGTCGGGCGACATTGCGGATGCGATCGAGATCGGCGACGGAGGTGCCACCGAATTTCATGACAAGACGAGACATTGGGATGCCGGGGTACTCGTGAAGGGCGCTTGTGCGTATAAGGGCGGCATACATGACGGGACGGCGGCGCTTCGTCAATTGTCAGTTGCGCGACGATGGACGCGGGAAGAGGACGGAACCTGAAATGGCTGATCAGGACAAAGGCGCGTTTGCCCGTGGGACGATCGATGAAGAGGATCTCGCGAAATTCGACCGGCTTGGCGCCGAATGGTGGAATCCCGAGGGGCCCATGCAGGCCCTGCATAAGTTCAACCCCGTGCGCGTGGCCTATATCCGAGACCTCCTGACCGACAAGGCGCAAGGTGCCACGCCGCTGAAAGGCCTGCGAATTCTCGACATCGGCTCGGGTGGCGGCATTTTGTCGGAAAGCCTGGCGCGGCTCGGCGCGAGCGTCACGGGGATCGACCCGGCGCCCAACAATATCGCCATTGCGTCCCGCCATGCGGCCGAGGCGGGGCTGACCATCGATTATCGCTGCACCACGATCGAGACGCTGAGCGGTTCTGGAGAGCTTTTCGACGCCGTGCTCGCGATGGAGGTGATCGAGCACGTGCGCGACGTGTCCGGCTTTCTGCGCCACGCCGCCAGGATGGTCCGCCCCGGCGGACTGATGGTGGGAGCGACGCTGAACCGGACGCTCAAGAGCTATGCGCTCGCCATCGTCGGGGCCGAATATGTCTTGCGCTGGGTGCCCAAGGGCACGCACGACTGGCAGAAATTCGTCACCCCGTCCGAGTTCAAGGCGCATTTGAGCCGCGCGGGCCTCAAAAACATCGGCTCGACCGGGGTGACTTATAATCCGCTCACGGCCCGGTGGTCGCTCTCCCCCGACATGGGCGTCAATTACATGGTTGTCGCGCGACGGCCCTAAGCCAAGGCACTCTGGCGAGCCTGTTGCCTAAAAGAGACGCGCTCCGGAATATGAGAACCCGTGCGCGTGAGATCGGTGCCGATCTCGCGATCTCGGATAAGAATGCCCGCCTAATTGTGTGCAAGAGCCGCCGAGCGATGACCGCGCGATCCGCGAAATGGAAAAGGAGTAGGGCCAAGGGTGCGCCTCGCACTCTTGCCTCCGCTCGCCATTTCGCCGTCGTCTGCCTCGCGATCCTCGGCCTCTACCTTCAAATCACCGCGGCGGCGGCCTGTTTGATCGGACCATCCGCCGCGAACGATGCCAGCTCTAACGGGCAGCTCTTCCCGATCTGTCATGCCGATCACGGCACGGATGCGAGCTCCACGCCGGGCGGCGATCAGGGGTCGACAGCACAACATTCCTGCCCCTTCTGTTCGCACCACAGCCAGGCGGTCATGGCGCCGCCAGACCGCGCCGCCGTCCTCGAACCGCTTTTCACTGGTTCGGCGGAAGCCACGCACGCCCCGTTTCTGACGCGATCCCTCGCCCGTTTCGCGGCGGGCGCACCGCCGCGCGGACCTCCCGCGACGGCCTGACGGCCCCGGCGCGTTCCGCGAACGGCCATCGTTCAAGCGCCATCGCTGCTATCCACCCGACGATTCACGCGCTGGCGCCTCGCGCCCGTGATCATCCCAATTTCTTCAAGGATATCCCATGTTTTCCAAGACCTTACCCGGCTTGGCCGGCGCGCTTGGCGCGTCCGCCTTGCTGTTTGGCGCGGGCCCGTTGGCCGCGCATACGATCGTCGGCGACCGCGTCTTTCCGGCGACGCTCACGATCGACGATCCCGGCGTCAACGACGAATTGGCGCTGCCGAGCTTTTCCTATCTGTCGACGCCGAATGGCGACGGCACCTATAACAAGCAGACCGGCCTTCAATGGGAATATGCCAAGACGATCACGGCCGACCTCGGCCTTTCCATCGGCAATGGCGTGACCTTCCAGCACAACCCGCAAGCGACAGGCTGGTCGAATCTCGAGACGCAGCTGAAATATGTCCTGTATCAAAACCCCAAGCAGGAGTTGATTTTCGCGACGGCGATCAACATCGAGATCGGCCATACCGGGAGTTCCCCGAGTTCGGCGCTCCCCGCCGATCCGTTTTCCACGATCACCGGCAAGCTCTATGCCGGCAAAGGCTTCGGCGATGCGCCGGTGGATTGGCTGCGTCCCTTCGCGATCACCGGCGAGGTCGATTTTTCGAGCCCCACCGTGAACATCAATTCCGATGGAAGCCTCAACCCGACGCACCTGACCTGGGGCGGCTCGCTGCAATATAGCCTGCTGTATCAAAATTCTTATATCAGCGAAGTTCCCGACGTCTTCAAACGACTCATTCCGTCGTTCGAGGCGATCTTGACGACGCCGGTTTCGTGGACCGGGCCGTCGCCCGCGACCCCGACAATTCCGGGCGTTCATGAGACGACAGGCGTCGTCGGACCGTCGCTCTATTACATCGGCCAATATTTCGAAATTGGCGTGATGGCGCAAATCCCGGTCAATAGCGACAGCGGCAAGCATCTCGGCGCCTTGGCGGTTCTCGATTTCTTCCTCGACGACATCGCCCCGGATTCAATCGGCAAGCCCCTGTTCGGCGCAACGCATACATCGCGATATTGAGGTCAACCCATGAAACATCGTCTCACATTGCCACTTGCGGCGCTTCTTGCGAGCATTCTCGCAAGCCCCGCTCTCGCTCACGCCTTCTTGGACCACGCCACGCCCGGCGTCGGCGCGACCGTCAACAGCTCGCCCGGCGAACTCCAGCTCAGCTTTACCCAAAATCTCGTGCCGGCCTTCTCGGGCGTCACGCTCAAGGCGGCGAGCGGCGGCGAGATCCCGGTGGGCAAGGCGACGCTCGACGCCGGAAGCGCCAACACGCTCCACGTCAAGCTCGGCAAGGCCTTGCCGCCAGGCACCTATTTCGTGAGCTGGCACGTCGTCTCGGTGGACACGCATCCGACCTCGGGCACGTATAAGTTCACGATCGCGCCCTGACATTTCGCCAAGGGCGGGACCGCCATGACATTTGTGGGTCAGTTTCCAATCGTTCTCGCCCAAGCGATGCAGGGCATGCCGGGCATGGATGACATGCCCGACATGGACCATGGCGCCGACGCCACGCTCGCAACGATTTTCGATGTGCTCGTGTTGTCCCGTTGGGTCCATTTCGCGACGGTGTTCCTCCTTTTCGGCGCAAGTTTCTTTTGGCTCACGGTGGGCTGGCAAGCGCCTGGTCAGACTGTCCCTGACCTTCCCCGGTCACAACGAGCGACTGTCCGGCTGCTCGCGATTGCCGCGCCGCTCGCGGCCCTCTCCGGCCTCGGCTGGCTGCTTGGGATGCTCGCCAATATGACGGGCGGCTTTGGTCCCGCGATTGATCCGGAAAATCTGCGGCTGTTCTTTTTCGAGACGGCGTTCGGGCCGGTCTGGGGCATTCGGTTGATCCTGCTCGCCGCCGCGGCCGTCACGGCTCTTTCGCCGCTTCGAAACGATCTCCGGTTCAAGATCGTGGGATATGCCGGCGCTCTGCTCTTGATCAACCAGGCCTGGCTCGGTCATGCCGCCGAAGGCGGATCGGGCCTTTATGGCGCGCTGACGATTTCGGTCTATTGCGTGCACGTTTGCGCGGGCGGAACCTGGGTCGGCGCTTTGCCGCCGCTGATCTTCGCGATGTTCGAGACAAGACGCGCCAGAGCGGAGGCCTCGCGCGTAAAAACCCACGAAATTCTCGCGCGCTTCTCCACGATGGCCAGCATCGCGGTGACCCTGATCGTTCTCAGCGGCATTGCCAACGCCTGGTTCCGAACGGCCGGCTCTTTCGGCATTTTGATCCACACGGGCTATGGCGCCGTGCTTCTCGCCAAAATAATCCTGGTGACGGCGATGCTGGCCTTGGCCGCGTACAACCGCTTTATCGCCATGCCGAACCTACGCCGAGGCGCCCCAGCCGGCCATCTGCGCGCGAGCGTTCTGATCGAACTCGGGCTCGGCGTCCTCGTCGCCGCCGCCGCGGCCGTGCTCGGCATCACGCCACCGCCGCAGTGAGCTTGACACGAGAATATCGGCGGTTGAGTTTCTTTTAGGGCGAAACTCAGAAACTGGTTTTGTTGGACGTTCATAAGAGGGATGAATGAAAGCGCTGTTTTTTATCCTGCTTCTTTTGACGTCCGGCCCGGCATTTGCGCAAAACGCCGCGCGTACGCCGTTCGGTTTGGCTTGGGGATCCTCTAAAGAGGATGTTATAAAATTAGGTGTATCCTTTGGCCCGGAAAAGATGGGTCAATTTGGCCAAGAGTTTTCAGTTTGGTCGCTGCCGAAAAATTTAGACGACGTTCGCGATGTTTATTTATATTTCGGATTTAATAATAAGCTCTAGAGAATTGTCGTAATTTCTAAGTCATTTCATAATGATAAAAGCGGCGCGAGGGTAATAAGTCGGATCGACGAATTATCGTCTTCGCTTTCAGAAAATTATGGAAAGAAAATGACAAAAAAATATATAAACCCGTCTTCTTTTTATCAGGATCAAAATCAATTCGCGTATGGACTTTATACAAACAACGCTTTATTATTTTATTCTTGGGATCGCGATGGTGTTCAGGTCGAGCTTTCTGCGCGCTCAAAAATGGAAAATACGTTCTACGACTTAATTTATGAGTTTGCTCCACTTGCAGGTGAAGTGAAAGCGAATCAAAAAAGCAGGGAAAAAGGGGTGCTTTGAGCTACGCGGCTTGATCATCGTCGTGCTTTAAAAACTTAAGGAAATCGATCGCTCTCGCTTTTGTCTCTAGCTTAAGGCTTTCAAGCAAGCTCCATGGCGCATCCGGTTTCGATGGGTCGCGTATCAGGAGATCCGTTGGCGAACAATCCATCGCCTCGGCGAAAGCCTCAAGTTCGCGCTGGCCGTATGGGCTCTTGCTCTTTTCGATCCGACTCAGTCTGCCCGATGTAAAGCTTGTGGCGAGAAGCTCGGCAACCCGATCTGCAAGGCTATCCTAGGTCAGGCCTCGGAACATCCAAAGCACGGGATGCGTTGACGAAGCGCCATCGATCACGTTACAGAGGCTGCGACCAATGGACATTGACCCTTGCGCCGCCGCCGCTTCGTCCTCGACGAGGCTGCTCCGTGGCAACCGGCTCATCAATGTTTGGAGAGGTGGCAGAGTGGTCGAATGCACCGCACTCGAAATGCGGCATAGGTGCAAGCTTATCGGGGGTTCGAATCCCTCCCTCTCCGCCAAGACCTTGATTTCCTAGGATCATGCAAGGTCACCGTCTCTATTGTTTGCGACGTAATTGTCGTAGGTTAGGGAACGGCGGTCGCTTGAAGGGTCGCCAGGGGCAGCTAAGGGCACCTGATTCGCTTGGGCACTTTAGCGGCATTCGCCGAATGACCACGATTGACAAGCTGACCGCTAAACGAGTCATCCGCCTTCCCGAGGGATTGCACGGCGACCGCGGCAATCTTTATCTCGCGGTCCCGACGAGAGAACCGCGGCAATGGGTCGTGCGATATCGCTTCGGCGGCAAGCCGCGGGAACTCGGCTTAGGGGAGCGCCGGACCAGGCGGAATGCCCCGCGCGGCAGCGCGAAGCAAAGCTGAAAAAATTCGCGGACAATTGCGAGATGGCATCGACCCGTTGGCCCAAAAGCCGAGGTGACAAAGGCCAAGGCCGTGCCGATGTTCCGCGCAAAAATGGACAAGTATCCCGCCAAGGGCGAGCCCTCTTGGAAAAATCCCAAAAGCGCTCGTCAAGGACGGGCGAGCCTCGAGACCCCTGCACGGACTATTCTCGATTTGCCGGTCGATCAAATCGACGTCGAAGACCTAGTCAAGTCTTCGAACCCATTGGGTACACGCCGCCCGAAACGACGCGGCGCGTGCGCGGCCGGATCGGAGCGATCCGTTCATCGAATAAAAACGAAGGGCAACCCGAGGGGCGAAAATCCCGCGGCCTTGCGTGATAACCTGAAGAATATTTTTAAATCGACTCCCCCTTGGTCCGCGGGCATTTTGCATCAATCGACCACCAACAGGGACCGAATTTTTTGAGGCCTTAAGCGCGCGCGCTTCCATCAGCCCCTTTGCACTCAAACGGATCATCCTGACGATGTCGCGCGCGTCGCCGTGTCAGCGACGTGGTCGGAAATCAACATCGAACGACGACCTTGGACGATTAGGTCCGCGCGCGCGAAGGCGGCGGAGACGCAGCGATCGCGGGGGAGGATCGCGTCGTGCCGGTGGGACGCGCCATCGCTATTCCGGAAGTTACGTCAAAGCTAGGGGGTACCAAACGTCCATCAGACTCGGTTGAACAGTTCGACATCCATGCCGAACGACCGCCGATCCCATTGGCGCCCGACACCGAGCCGCCGGAGCGACCGGCCCCATAAGTGATCCGGAAAATCGGTTATTTCGAAGTATCGGTCAAAATTGGGCGATTATCCCGGACTTGACAAAATCGTCTATCTTCTTTTATGTGTCATTCGACAGGCCGGCGCTATTTTCAGGAGGCTCGTTAGGTTTAGGAGGCCCCAAAGAATCCATTTCGGCGCGCTCGTCTTCGTTGCGAAGACGTTGGTAATTATAGGGCTTGCCACCTGCACGCATTCCCCAGCCACCGCCGATTGCGCCCCGGTAGCAAAAGCCAAATTCGTGCTGATTCCCGAAGAGATCATCGAAAACGATGCATCCTATCGCATAGAACCATTTACCCTCGTGCCTAGCTTTCGCGCAGGCTTCTGGAGTAGTTACAACCTCGTCACCGTCCCAAACGATGCTGTCGGGCAGCCCGAAGCCTTTAGTCTGAATACCGTGCACAATTCGCCAAGCCTTTTTGAGGGGCGGTTTCGACGGGATGCTCTTATCGAAGATCAGCTCTCCGTATACGGCCCTTACAAAAGCGGGCGAATCTCCGTAAAAAACAGATCTATATTCAAATTGTGGGAGAACGGAGGGTGTGGGCCGACTAACCGGAGTGATGAATCTTTGTTCGTCAACGTAGAACCGGGGCCATTGAGAAATTGTCAAAGCGCGGTCAGAAATATCAAGGGCTTGTCGCGTCAATTGGCTTTGTTCGAGGGAAGTTTTCCTGAGAGTGTAAGTAAAACCGGCAATGAAGACGGTAGCGATCGCGGCGACAAGCCCGTTGTGAGCATCTATGACCCCTATGACCCAAAGCAAAACATATGGGCCAAGATGATACTCAGTGCATGCTTTTGTATGAGTGTACTCATCTGGGCCACATATTTGATATTCGGCGGGAAATCGAAATGAGTCTGCGAACAGTAAGGCTGCAATCGCGAGAACAATCAGGGCCGCAATCCGGAAAAGATTTAGCATCCCTTGATCGCCTCGCCGAAGATATCGGGATTTTGCCGATTGTTGTAACGGAACCGGAATTCGGCGACATACAGCGGAAGGTACTTTTTGCTGACGCGGTGAAAGGTTCCAATCATTCCGCGCTTTACCAGCGACCAGAAGCCTTCGATGGTCTGCGTATGGACAGGTCCGACGACATATTCACCGGCCGCATGGTCTACTGTCGAATGCGGGAAATCTTTATCCAGCGACCTGTAGCCTGGATATTGATCGGTGCAGAGCAGGCTCACCTTCGTCGAGACGCTTTCGCGCACGAATTCGGTGAGTGTAGAAGCCTTGACGTTTTCAATGACGCGCGCAACGACGTTTCCTTTGCGCTGGACCGCGCCCGCGACGATTGCCTTGCCAGAGCCGCCCGTGCCACCCGAGCCATCGCCGCGCTTATCTTTGTGCCGGTTCTTGGCGAGGCCGCCGACGAACGTCTCGTCTACCTCGACAATGCCCATGAGCTTTTGAAAATCTTCGTCCGCGAGGCCGGCCCGGATGCGGTGACACATATACCAAGCCGTTTTGTAGCTCCCGATATCCATAGTGCGGTATATTTGGAGCGCCGAAACGCCTTTCTTCGCGGTCAACATCGCATGGATCACACGAAACCACGTCTTGAGCGGTTTGTTCGTGTTTTCAAAGATCGTATCGACCAGAACCGAGAAACGGTAGCCGTCCGGTGCGCACGCCCGGCATTGCCAATGGAAGTCTTGGTAGGAAGATGCGTCGTAAAGCTCGGCATTGCCGCAACGAGGGCAATGAACGCCTTGAGGCCAGCGGTGCGCGACAAGATACGTTTTGCACGCCGTCTCGTCGGGGAACAACGATTCGAACTGCGAAACCGTCAACTGCTTGATTGTCTTGTCTTGTTTGGCGCGACCCATGGTCTATCCCCTCGGTGTAAGGAGACAATGGCATGAGCCAGAATCTTTGTCAAGTCCGGGATAATCGCCCAAAATTGCCTCGAGTCCCCCATTCGCTCGCATCCCGATGTAGCGGCGCGTCACGTCCGCCAGGGATGGGCGGGAAGCGGATATCCTCCGAGCGCGGCGACCCCCGCCGCAGCGACCGCATGATCGTTATCAACCGAAGATCCGCTGACCCCTATCGCTCCGGTCAGCACGCCCGCCTCATCGACAATCGGAATGCCACCTGGAAACGTAATCAGCCCGCCATTGGAATGCTCGATGCCGAACAGCGGCCCGCCGGGCTGCGAAAGTTTACCGATTTCGCCGGTCCGCATTCCAAAAAGGACCGCCGTTTTGGCCTTCTTGATCGAGATATCGATCGAACCGACCCAGGCATCGTCCATGCGGAAGAATGCCTTGAGATCGGCGCCGCTATCGACGATCGCAATGCAGAATTGAATATTGAGTTCTTCGGCTTTCGCGCGAGCCGCATTGATCGCAATCTCGGCCTGTTCGATTGTCACATGCATTGTCAGTCTCCGTTTTCATACGGGCATGGTAGAATATCGTCACCGCGAAATCTCGTCCTGGGTGGCTTTGGAACCCTATCCGGCCACGCGATACTTATAGGACGGCTCGGCGCGCCACCGGGATATTCGTGCCCTGATTTGCCATCGAATGCGGCGCCCATCGTGATCGTTCTCCTGCCGACGTCAAGTTCTCTTCGACAAGGACGTCGGCGACGCCACAAGAGTGGCTGTTGATCCCGCGCGATCAAGATCCCCTCCGATTCGCGATCGCGATGTTGGCCCATTGCGTCGGCGAAAACGAACCCCAATATGATGGCATATGCCAATTATCGCGACCCGATTGTCGGATGGAGGCGCCGTTTTTAATAGTGAACGGAACATACAAGATGGAAAATGACCTCAAGACGCATCAAGACCCTTCCGCCTTTGACGCGCACATCCTCGATGCCTATTCGCAAGCGGTTTCAGACGCGGCCGACCGTGTCGGACCGGCGGTCCTGCGCGTTGAAACAGCAGGCAAGGGAAGACAGGGGGGCATCGGCTCCGGCGTCATCATCGCGGATGACGGACTCGTGCTGACGAACTCACATGTCGTGGCCGGAGCGCGGCGTGTCCGTTTGGTCCTTGCGGAGGGCCGAGCGACCGATGCCGAGGTGATCGGCGACGATCCCGAAACAGACCTTGCTCTCCTACGCGCGCCATTCTCAAGCGCGGTCTCCGTCGCGAAACTTGGCGACTCGAAAGCGCTCCGGCGCGGGCATCTCGTGGTCGCGATCGGCAACCCGCTCGGATTCGAATCGACCGTGACCGCCGGTGTCGTGTCGGCATTGGGCCGGTCGCTTCGCTCCAAGGGCGGCCGCTTGATCGAAGACGTCATTCAAACGGACGCGGCCTTGAATCCGGGAAACTCTGGAGGACCTCTTGTCTCCGGATCCGGAGAAGTCGTCGGGATCAACACCGCGATGATCGGCGGCGCGCAGGGCTTGTGCTTTGCCGTCTCGAGCAACACGGCGCGCTTCGTGGTCGGCGAATTCATTGCCCATGGCCGGGTTCGACGCGCGCATATTGGAATCGAGGCGCAGACCGTCCCGGTGCCACGGCGGATCGCTCTTGCGATCGGAAGTGGGCCCCGCGCGGTCCGGATCGGAGCCGTCGCGTCCGGCGGACCCGCAAGCACGGCTGGCCTACGGGAGGGAGACCTCCTCTTCGAGGTCGACAACCATATCGTCGAAGGATCGGATGACCTCATTCGACTGCTCACCGCCGATCGGATCGCTCAGGCATTAGAAGTTGCTGTGTTTCGCCATGGTCACGTGCTTCGCGTGACGCTGCGGCCCAGCGAACGTTGACGACTCTTGGCGGTAGCGCGACGCATTCGCGGCGGCGCGGCATTCGTCAGTGACGTGCTTGGAGAGACGCATAGCGCTTGATAGACCTATCGGGGCTTTCGAATCGCACAAAGAGCGATCGAGACGATGATGGTAGGTCTATGAGTGGGCAATGGGTTCTTTTAGGAAACAGGCATGCGTCCACCTCTGGAAATTTGCACGCGCCTTGCGACCGTTTCCTTGATTCCCGACGACATTGGCGACTGAGCGGCCCCCGATTGGGCGGGGACGGCGCGTGACCGCCGGTGGCCCGCGCCGCGCCGTCGCCATGTTGGCGGCCGGCCTGTCCACGGTCGTCGAATGGTATGATTTTACGCTTTGCCTCTATTTCGCGCCGACCTTGTCGCGCGTTTTCTTTGGCCAAGACGATATGGCCCTGAGCAAAACATTGGCCGGTTTCGCTATCGCCTACCTAATGCGACCGGTCGGCGCGATTCTATTTGGCCGGTTCGGCGACCGGTACGGGCGGCGACCGACGCTGCTCCTGTCGATGGCGGCGATGACGCTGGCGATGCTTTGCCTTGCCGTGCTGCCGACCCATCGTCAGGTCGGCTCCCTGGCGGGCGGCGGTCTGATCCTCATGCGATGTATTATGGGATGTAGCGTCGGCGGCGAATATACCGCCGTCGTCGCTTACCTCTATGAAAGCGCGCCTGCTCCCCGGAGGGGCCTTATCACATCGCTTGCGGCGGCGGCGAGCGAGATCGGCGGTCTGCTCGCCGCCGGATTTTGCGCGATCCTCGCGCACAACCTCGATGCCGGACAGCTCCTGGCCTGGGGATGGAGAATTCCGTTCCTGTTTGGCGGCGCGTTGGCGGGCGCCGTCTGGGTCGCGCGGAATCTCATCGTGGAAACGCCGCATTTCGAGGGACAACCGGCCGGGATTCCCGCCACGAACCGCCCGTTTGTCGATGTCCTGCGCAACGAAGGTCGGGGCATTGCCCTGGGCTTCGCCATTTCAGCACTAGGATCTGTCACCTATTATATCGGCATTACCTATATCCCCTCTTTCCTCGTGACGATGGGACGCGCCGACGAGACCCAGGCGCTGGAATTTTCGAGCATCGCGGCGGTGGTCGTCATTGCCGTCACGCCTTGCTTTGGCTGGGTTTCTGATCTCGCGGGGCGCAAACCTGTCTTGCTCGGCCTCTGTCTCGCCGGCGTCATTCTTCCGGTCGCGATGTTTCAGCTCATCGCGAGCGGTTCAGCCGCGGCCGCGCTCGTCGGCGTCGCCGTTTTGGCGGCTCTCGGCGGCGGGGTCAGCGCGGTCGGCGCGATAGCGACGGCCGAACAGTTTTCCGACGAAGTTCGTCTGAGCGGATTGGCGCTGGGCGCCACCACCGCGACGGCGCTGTTCGGCGGAGCGGCGCCTTATGTCGTCAACGTCCTGCAAAAGGTGACGGGCATCGTCGAGATTCCCGGTGTGATCATTGCCGCTGTCGCGGCGTGCATCGGCGTGGCGCTTGCGGCTTTCCTCCCGCGTTCGCCCGCATCGGCCGCGTCGGATCTTCAAGGCCCGGCCTGAACGCAACAAAGCACGCCGCCGACCCATCTCGCCGAAACAGCCGAAACCCGGTAAACGCCGGAACCGGCCAATCGCTTGGACGGAACCGGCCCGCTGATAGCGATTAAGCCGGCTTGCCCGATTTCTCTTCCTCGAAGCTCACCGCGACCACGGCATTCGCCGAGAGGCGTACCTTCTGACCTTCGACTTCCGCGACCAAGCCGAGATCGATAAAGTGATGGTGGCCCTTATGATGTCCCTCGCCGCTATCGATTTTCGAGAGCCTGATCCGGCCGTTCTCGACGCGATCAACGGTTCCGACATGGACGCCATCGGCCCCAATGACCTCCATATGTTCTTTGATGTGAGTGCCGCTCATTTTGTTCTCCC
This sequence comes from Beijerinckiaceae bacterium, assembly GCA_031291515.1. GTDB lineage: Bacteria > Pseudomonadota > Alphaproteobacteria > Rhizobiales > Beijerinckiaceae > RH-AL1. Next base: position 14,439 of record JARLIW010000125.1, read on the forward strand.
CGCTTTTGCGGATTAAGGTCCGGCGATAGGCTCGCCGGTTGCAGCCCGGCTCTGCTCGCGCATTTGGTCGGACGCACGGACCGGAGTACGGCAAACCCGCCGCGAGAGCAAAACGTTGCAGGAAGCTGTCCGGTTATTTCGGGCGGCGACGCGCATCGACCGTCAGCGATGGCCGGGCAACGCCCGCATGTGCGAATATCGGCTAGTTTTCAATGATGAGACGCGGAAATCGAGATGAAAACGACGGGTCCTGAGACATATCGAATCGGCGACGCCCGAATTACGCGCGTGAGCGAAACATTGCTGACGACGCTGACCGCCCGTGACTTATATGCCGATTGGGACGAATCTCGTCTCGACGCTTACGCACGCTGGCTACTGCTCGGGCGGCCGGAAGAGCGGCGCGACCACGTCGTCCTCAGCGTTCATTCATGGCTCGTACAGATTGACGGCCAGACAATTCTGATCGACACCGGAATCGGCAACGGCAAAGATCGTCCCTTCAGTAAGCTTTTTGATCACCTACAAACGCGATTTCTGGAGCAGCTCGAAGCGCTCGGGGTCACGCCCGAGAACGTCGATCATGTCCTGCTGACGCATTTACATGTCGATCACGTTGGCTGGAACACACGTTTGGTCGATGGCCGTTGGGTGCCCACATTCCCGAATGCGACATACGTCTTCCCTCAACGCGAACAGGCCTTCTATTCGACGCCTGCCGGCGCGAGCAGACGCATGGTTTTTGACGATAGTGTTCTGCCGGTCGTCGAAGCGAACCAGGCGCTGACGATCGACGAACGAGGCGGAAATTATTTGCGCGCCTTCACCTTTCACCCGACGCCAGGTCATTCCGTCGGTCACATGTCGATATCTCTGAAGTCGGCGGGCGCGGCGGCAATCTTCGCAGGCGATGTAATGCACAACCCAGTTCAGGTTTATCGGCCTGAATGGGCCTCCGTGTTCTGTGCGGATCCGGAACGTGCGCGTCAATCACGCTTATGGTTGCTCGCACAAGCAGCGGACCACGAAAGTCCGGTGTTCTCGTCACACTTCCCGGAAACATCGGCCGGAAGGATAATTCGAAGCGGGGACGGCTTCGAGTGGACATATATCTGATCGCCGCCCAGCATCTCAGTCCTTCCAGAAGGCCCTATGAGAGTTTCAAACTGTCCATCATACGTCGGGCATAGCGACACTCCGTTCCTGGAAACGACCTTGCGTTATGAGTTGCTTGACAAACATCCTTTGTCTTCCATGCCCCGGCAAGGAACGAGACTGCAATTCCATCGGCGGCTTACGCGGCAAAGTTCTGCGGAAACATTGCCCGCTTCGCTTGCTCGTCAAGTTCAGCCTTGAATGTATGCTTTGCCTTAAGCCGCACGGCGCGGGCGACAGCCGGCCGCGCATTCAACGCGTCCACAAACCGCTGTACATTTGGGAAATCGTCGAGACCTTTTTCGCCGAAGATGAAACCCGCGGAGGCGGCCCAACCGTAAAGCGCGACGTCGGCGATGGTGTATTCCTCGCCCGCGAGGAATCTTGAGGCGCCGAGGCGCTCGTCGAGCACACGGTAATGCCGCTCGACTTCCCTCACATAGCGGTTTTTCGCATAGGGGACATCTTCCGGCGCATAGTGCAGAAAGTGGACGGCCTGACCAGAAAGCGGCGAAAGCCCGGTCGCAATGAATTCAAGCCAAGAAAGGGCCGCCGCCCGAGCCGCGACATGCAGGGGCAGAAATCCGTGATGCTTCTCGGCGAGGTAAAGCAAGATCGCATGAGAGTCGAAGACGATCACGCCCTCATCGTCGATCGCGGGCACTTTGGCGTTCGGGTTCACTATTCGGAACGCCTCAGTGTGCTGCTCGCCCTTCATGATATCGACAGGCTCGACATCATACGGCACCCCGAGCTCTTCGAGAAGCACGGCGACCTTCATCGAATTCGGCGTGGGATGATAATATAGCTTCAACATTTTCAATTCTCTCTGTTGTGGCGCTCGCGCGCCGCCTTGGGCACGGTTCGAAGCTCTAGACGATCCAAGATTGATCGCCATCGCCTCGGGACGCGATCATGCCGTTTGGCATCGGACTTCACCAATCGATCTCCTCGATAGGAGCGATCTCCGCGGTCGATTTGTTGGCACGAATAGAGGCTCGCTCGATTTTCTCGGCCCCGTTTGACCGGCCCTCCATCGCGTCGGTGGACGTATGGCCTCCATCGATCGGTTCGATCGCCCCGCGCGATTCGTCGCGCCTTGAAGAACCACCTAAAAGTCGAAGCTCCAAATAACCAAGGGATCTAATACCTGATCATTCGTTCTATTCTGGCGGGCGTCGCCGCGGTGGCAGTCCTTAGCTATTCAGCCGCAATCCTTGCCGACCCGATCATACATGCCCCGCGGATCGCCTTTGCCGCCAATCAACTCTATCCAGAGACGGCTAGCTGGTCCGCGAAGGAGAACGTATTTTTTGTGAGCTCGGTCCGCCATGGGACCGTGGGCAAGGTCACTCTCGACGGGAAATACACGCCCTTCATCACCGACGAAAGACTCGTTTCTACCGTGGGTCTTCTCGCCGATGACGCGCATAACACGTTGGGGTCACAAATTCCGACCCAGGCGTGGGCGATCGCACCAATCCGGCGACGCAAGGCAAACGCGCCGGTGTCGCCGCCTATGATGAATCCACCGGCACGCGTCGCGCTTATTTCAACCTTGGAAATCTAAGCCCGGGCGCACATTTCGCGAACGACGTTTCTCTTGACGACGACGGCAATGTTTACGTCACCGACCGCTTCTCCCCGACGATCTTCCGCATTGGCACCGACGGCAAAACGTCAATCCTTGCCCGAAACGCGCTTTTTGGCCAGGGCAACAGTTTCAACCTCAATGGCATCGCCTGGCACAAGGATGGCGTCCTGATTGTCGGAAAATACAACAGCGGCGAATTGTTTCGCGTAAACATTTCCGATCCGACGAGAGTCGACAAAGTGGAGCTGTCCGAAGCGTTGAAAGGCGCCGACGGTTTTCATCTTGTGGATAGCCAACACCTTATCGTCGCGCAAAACCTCGGGGTCGACCGGTCCGTGGAACTGGTTTCAACCGACGGCTGGAAGTCCGCGAAAATTGGGCGACAGTTGAAGAGCGTGATGTCAATGCCGAGCTCGGCGACCCAAGTAGAGCACGACGTTTACGTGCTCGATTCTCGAGTCGAGACCCTGTTTGATCCGAAAGCTGAAAAGGTGAGCGACGTCCTGCTTCAAAAATTCTGACGCCTTCGATGCTCGCTGAGCGGGAGCTCTCAGTGAGCATCGGCGCCCCGCAAGCATGTCTCGCGCTATAACGCTAACGAGGTAAGGGCCCCGCCGCTTCCGATCCGCGCTGCCGGCTGGTCGCATGCACGACCAGCTTGCGCAACCACGTGTGAGCAGGATCAGTCCGCATTCGCGGATGCCAGAATAGGGTCATCTGAAAGGGCGAGAGCACAAGCGGTGGCGCGAAGATATCGAGAACCGCTTTGAAACGCTCCAAGAACCTGCTTGGTAACGTACAAATACAGTCGCTATTACTAAGGACGAGCGGCGCTAGACCGTAACTCTGGATCGAAACGGATACGGATCGCTCGCGGCCTTGCTCTGCAAGCGCGGCATCGATCATACCTTGAAACTGACCACCGCTTGTCGAAATCAAGAGGTGGTCCAGGGAGCAGTACTCGTCGAGAGTTATGGGCTGGTTGCCGCGCGGGTGGCCTATCCGCTGCGCCGTAACAAATTCGTCTTGAAATAGGTTTGTGGCGATGAGGTCATTGGAGCCGTCCTCGGCGGTACCGATGAAAAGGTCGACATCCCCCTGTTCGAGGTGGGTCGCAATCCTCGCCTTGTCTGGCACCGTGAACGCTATTTTCACGTGAGGGGCTTGCGCCTTGATCATGGGGATCAAATCTGGCGCGAGGATCGCGGCGGGATTGTCCGTCGCGGCGATCCTGAATACGCGCTTGCTGCTTTGAGGCTCGAACAGATGCGCCGCGTTGATGAAATCGCTCAATCGATCGATGAGTTTCGTCAGCTCTGGTTGAAGGGAGTTCGCGTGAGGAGTCGGCGTCATCCCGCGTCCCGAAGCGGCCGGAATGAACAGAGGATCATTGAGGAGCTGGCGAAGACGCGTCAGCCTGGCGGAAAGGGCCGACTGAGTTATGTTGAGCCGCGCTGCCGCATGCGTGACGTTCTGGTCCTTCAGAAGGGCGTCCAGGGTCAGCAACAATCCCGTATCAAAATCCGTAAACGCTTGTGCCAAATATTGCCTCCATCAATCCGGAGCGAGCGAAGCCGACGATCCATCCCAACTAAATTATGTGAAGTATACTTGTTTATTCGGTGATCGCGTCCGGTTGCCCCGACGTTTTGGAAATGCATCCGAACCACTTGTCAACCAAACAGGTTGATTGGGTCGATCCCGTTACCACAAGGTCGGTGTTTTAAGAACATTCCGCTCCAAAGAGGTATCCTGAAGCCCAAACCTTTGCGGAGAGACGCTTCGGCGGGGACGCCGCGCGCATCCGCAGTGCCGTAAGAGGAATCGCGGCGTGATCCGCAAGGCTTTGGCCGCGCTCCTCTGGGCTTGGCGTTCGAACGAAGGATCCTTTGGTTCTACCGAAAAAGCATTGACGCACCGCCCCTCACTGGGGAAACCTGCGCCGGCCAGCATGAAGGATTTATCGAGAAAAAAGTAACTGTCAGAATCGCCGTTGCTTTAAACGATCGGTTCGCCGCCCTTCCCAATCGTCATCCAGCGTTAAGCCGATTTCGCGACGCAAAGCATTCAAGACTTGATCGGCGCTATGCGGATTTGATTACGCTGTTGCAGCGATATTGCATAGGCCAACCGCAAGCGAAATAACAATTTGTCAACTATATAAGCGGGCAACGGACATGTACATCGTCCTAAAATGAAGGAGGCGACCTCCTAAACGGAAGTAAAATAATGAAAAAATTCAAACCATTCGCCGTCGGCGCGATTGGCGATTCGATCGGCATTGGTCTTGGTTCCGCCGTCGGCGCCGCGGACTACGGTTTTAGACACAATAACGATCACGGAGACCTCGGCGCTCGCCGGGGTTACGCGGCCGTTTCAAAATCGCCGAGCATGTTCGCGTCGGTGTCGAAGGCATATCGCAACAACCCATTGAACGTAACGGAAACCGGGAAAGTCCAGAGACAAGGAAATGGACTTCCCGACAGCGATCCGAGCGGGATTCGGTTCTCGTTCACGCCGAGATCGCATCAAATAAGCCGATACTGCTAGAGCTAAAGCTTTGGCGATTTAAATATTATTGTTCCCAGCACTGTCCCGTCTGTCCGCCAATTGCGCTTCGATCCGGAGTTCTGACCGTCGAAATCCTCGCTCGGGTTTCGGTGGGTATGGTCAATCGACACCTGTGGGACATCCTGTCAGCGAAAGCTTGACGTTCCGAAAAGGTTTGAGACCATGCAAACGCCTACATTGATCCATGTCGCCGATCTTCGCATCGACTTTGGCCTGCCGGTCACCATCGCCGAAACGGCGAACGGATTGCGCCGCGTCATTCCGATCCTCGGCGGCCGGATTCGCGGCACGCGATTGAGCGGTAAGATCATCGCCGCTGGCGCCGACAACCAGCTGATCTGCCTGGATGGTTTAACCAAACTGGATGCGAGATGCTTTGCCGAACTCGATGACGGAAGCATCCTCTATATCGTCAATACCGGGGTTCGATACCGGTCGTTGGAACTTGCCTCTCTCGATGCCGGCGAAGATCCTTCAGACGCGGACGCGGCCTACTTTCGGACAGTTCCAACCTTTGAGACGGTGTCGGAACGCCATGCTTGGCTGACCCGTCCGCTATTCATCGGAAGTGGCGTTCGGCGCCCCACACAAATCGAAATCGGCATCTTCGCGGTCAAATGACAGCGGTCGTCGCGGACATGCGCGAACCACGCGATCGCATGCGATCGGCAGAGATAGATCTAAGTTCCTTGAGAAATCGGCTCCGACAAATGGTCGAAGAAAGCCACAATCAGCGTCGCGCGTCGTTCCGCGCCGAAACCGGCCGCCAAGGGGCGCTCCGCGCGATTTGACGAGCGTGACGGGTGACGAAGCCGTCACAGGTCAATTGCTCGAGAGGCGGAAAAGGTCGGCCACGTCATAAGGGCTTGGCCAAAGTCACTTGCATAATGAAAGTTACATGTTATGTTGCAGCATGAAACGGAAATCGGTTGACCATATGCCTTGTCCGGTCGCCCGCAGCCTGGAGCGCGTGGGGGATTGGTGGAACATCCTCGTGCTGCGCGACGCGTTTTACGGAGTCCGCCGTTTCGACGATTTTCAGGCAAGCCTTGGCATTGCGACGAGCACGCTCGCGCGGCGGCTCGATTCGCTTGTCGATTCCGGCCTTCTGGAACGCCGCCTCTATTGCCAACGGCCCCCGCGTTACGAATATGTCCTGACAGAGACAGGGCGCGACTTCCGGCCGGTGATGCTGGCGTTGCTCGCATGGGGCAACCGCCACTTCGCGCCCGAGGGGCCGAGCGTTGAACTGGCGGATCGCGCGACGGGCGCCCGGATTGACCCCGTGTTCGTCGACCGTCTCACCGGACGCCCCGTCACGGACGCGTATGTCGTCGCCGGCCCCGCCGCGAGCGACGCCTTGAGACGCCGCTTCGACGATATGCGCGGGCCGTCCGCGCGGCTGGAAGACCCGCCAGCATCAATCGAACATAAGCGACATTCCACGAAGGAGAATGATGGATGAGTCGACAGCTGCCGGGCGAACCAGGTCGTGATCAAAGTGGCGGCGTGGGTCTGCTGACTCTGGAACAGCTCGCGGCGATGCCGGGGCTGGACTTCCTTCGCGGTCTCATGGAAGGGCGAAGTCCCGCGCCGCCCTTTAGCAAAGTGGCCCGGGTCGCGCCGATATCGATCGAACGGGGAAAGGTGGTGTTCTCCGGCCTGCCTTCGGCCGATTTCTATAATCCGATGGGAATTGTCCACGGTGGATGGATTGCCTTGCTGCTTGACACGGTCATGGGCTGCGCTGTGCATTCGGCGCTTCCGGCGGGAAAGGCCTATACCACGATCGAGATGAAGACTTCTTTCATCAGGGCGGTTCGCGAGAGCAGCGGCCCGCTGACCGCCGAAGGCGTCGTGCTGCATGTGGGCGGCAATGTCGCCAGCGCCGAGGGCAAGATCTACGATGACCGGAAACGTTTGGTCACCCACGGCTCCGAGACCTGCATGATCTGGAACGCTGGCGAGGCTCGATCATGAGCAGCACGGTCACGGAACGAAACACCGCCGCCCCGGCTCGAAGCCTGCGCGCCGGGCGCCTGGCAAAGCGCGTTCTCGTGACCATTCTGGCAATTGTCGCGTTTGGCGGCGGCGTGGCTTACGCTCGCGCATGGTGGCTAGACGGGCGCTTTATGGAAAGCACCGACGATGCCTATGTCGGCGGCGACGCGACGGCCATCTCGCCGCATGTGGCGGGTTTCGTCGCCGCCCTCGCCGTGACCGACAACCAGCATGTCAGCGCGGGTCAGTTGCTGCTCGAGCTCGACGACCGCGACGCGCGGGCCGCGCTTGACCGGGCAAAGGCCGTCAAGCGTCAACGCGAGGCCGCGCTTGACGCCCTCAACGCGCAGTTGCTGCAGCAGCAGTCGATGATCGGCCAAGCCGCCGCCGCAAAGGAGGAGAAGGCGGCGCAAGCCGTGTTTGCCGGAAAGGATGCCGACCGCTACGGCAGTCTTGCCAACACCCCGGCCGTCACCCGGCAAGAGACCGAGCGTTCGGCCTCGGTGGGCAATGCCGCCAAGGCCAGCGTCGCGGCCGCGCAGGCCGCCCTCGAGGGCGCGCGACAGCAACTCGCCGTGCTCGAGGCGCGGATCACCGAGGCCGAGGCCGGCGTCGAGCAGGCTGCGGCCGACGTGAGAATCGCCGAGCTCGATCTCGGCTACACACGAATTCGCGCCCCGGTCGATGGTTTTGTCGGAAACCGCGCCGTGCGAACCGGCGCTTACGTCGGCGTCGGCACCTATCTCCTGACGATCGTCCCGTCGCGCGGCCTCTGGGTCGATGCAAACTTTAAGGAAGATCAACTCGCGCGCGTGAAGGTCGGAGACTCCGCCGCCATCATTGCCGACGCCGCGCCCGATGAACCGATCAGGGGACATGTGCTGAGTCTCGCGCCAGGCACTGGCGCCGTCTTCAGCGTCATCCCACCGGAAAATGCGACAGGCAATTTCACGAAAATCGTGCAGCGCGTTCCCGTCCGCATCCTTCTCGACGGCGACGATACGGCGCTTGGGCGGCTTCGACCGGGCCTCTCCGCGACCGTTCGGGTCGATACGAGATTGGACCGCGCGCAAGCGGGCGCCGACGCGCAACGATGAGCGGCGCAAGCGGCGGGGTCCGCGGCCTTCTCCCCTTTGTCGTCATGTGCGTCGGCATGTTCATCGCGCTTCTTGACATCCAGATCGTCGCGTCGTCGCTGCAGGACATTGGTGGGGGCTTGTCGGCGGCGCAAGATCAGATCAGCTGGGTCCAGACGGCCTATCTGATCGCCGAGATCGTCATGATCCCGCTGTCGGGATGGTTGACCCGGGTCTTTTCCACGCGCTGGCTGTTCACCGCCTCGGCCGCCGGCTTCACCGTCGCGAGCATGCTTTGCGGGCTCGCCTGGAATATCGAAAGCATGATCGTCTTTCGCGCGCTCCAGGGCCTGCTCGGCGCCTCGATGATCCCGACCGTTTTCACCTCATCCTTCTATTATTTCCAAGGGCCGAAGCGCGTTTACGCGGCGGCCGTCATCGGAACGATCGCATCCATCGCGCCAACGCTCGGCCCGGTGATCGGCGGCGGAATCACCGGCGCCTTGAATTGGCACTGGCTATTTTACGTGAATCTCGTCCCAGGCATCCTTGTCACCGTGCTCGCGGCGGCGCTCGTCCGGATCGACAAGCCCGACCTGTCGTTGTTGCGCGGCGGCGATTATCCCGGCATTGTTTTGATGGCGGTGTTTCTCGGCACGCTCGAATATGTTCTCGAGGAAGGCACGCGGTGGAACTGGTTCGATGACCGGACCATCCGCGCCTGCGCGTGGGTATCGGGCGTGTCGGGCGTTCTCTTCGCCATCCGCAGCCTCACGTTCGCGCGTCCCGTGGTCGACCTCCGCGCGTTCGGCAACCGCAATTTCGCCATCGGCTGTACCTTGTCGTTCATCACGGGCACCGGGATCTTCGCGACGATCTACCTCACGCCGCTGTTCCTCGGCTACGTCCGCGGCTATAGCGCCTGGCAAACGGGAACCGCGATCTTTTCGACAGGGCTCGCCTCCCTGATCGGCGTCCCCTTCTACATTCTGCTCGCGCGCAAAATCGACACGCGCTGGCTCATGATGGCCGGGCTCGCCTCGTTCGGCGCCGCGATGTGGACCTATGGGCTGATCACGCACGATTGGGGCAGCGATCAATTCCTGATCCCGCAGGTGCTGCGCGGCCTGCCGCAGGTTTTCGCAATCGCGCCCAGCGTGACGCTCGGCCTCGGCAGCCTGCCGCAAGAGCGCCTCACTTACGCGAGCGGCCTCTTCAATATGATGCGCAATCTTGGCGGCGCGGTCGGAATCGCGGTCTGCGGCGCCATTCTCAACGATAAAACAAACGCGCATTTCGTGGCCATCGCCTCGAACCTGACGCCCGCCAACGGCGCCATGTCGCGCCTCGTTACCGCCCAGGCGGCGCATTTCGCGGCGGCAACGGGCAATCTCGACAATGGACATGCCGCCGCGCTCAAGCAATTGTTCCGGCTCGCCTACCGGGAGGCGCAGACCCTTGCTTACGCCGATGCCTTTCGATCCATCATGATCGCGTTTATCTTTGCGACACTGCTCGTGCCATTCATGCGCGCGGTCGCGGCTCCCAAGGGCCCGCCGGCCAATGCCCACTAAATGTTCCCCCTTTCGAACGGCGCGCGAAACCCTATATCTATCGATCGGTATAAAACAGTGGACACGAAGGCGGCGCCGCCGTATCGATCGATCCCAATTGTCGAGAGTTTTGGTTCTTCCATGGCGCGCCCCCGCGAGTTTTGCATCGACCAAGCGTTGTTCAAGGCCCTTAACGTATTCTGGCGCCACGGGTTTGAGGGCGCGTCGCTGACCGACCTCACCGAGGCCATGGGCATTACGCGACCAAGTCTCTATGCCGCCTATGGCAACAAAGAAGAGCTGTTCCGGAAAGCTCTCGATCTCTACGACGAAACCTACATGGGTTTCACGCAGGAAGCGCTTAAGAAACCAACGGCGCGCGCGGTGGCGGAAAGCCTGCTGATGGGGTTCGCCGAAGCGGCCACGGCCGTGGGGCATCCTCCGGGGTGCCTCGGAACAAATAGCGTTCTCGTCTGCTCGGAAGCCTCCGAACCCATCCGTGAAGAACTGATGAGGCGTCGCGCGTCGCTCGAGGCCACATTGCGGCGTCGGTTCGAGAAAGCCAAGGCCGCGGGGGAACTCCCGCCAGAATCTCATCCGGGCGACCTTGCGCGATTCATCATGACAACGGTACATGGCATGAGCATTCAGGCGGCTGGCGGCGTGACGCGCCAGTCGTTGCTTCGCGTGGCGGACATGGCGCTCAAGGCATGGCCCGACTGAAACCGGGCACGCCCACCGAGCCGCCCCATGCCCATTAGCGATTCGTATGACGGAGAGACCAAGGCAAGGGTATGAAAAAAAACGAGTTCCTATTCGTTTTAGAATCCCATCGCCCGTGACGCTTCGGATACGAGCAGGCCTATAATCGTCGACCAGCGCACAATTGACTTGACGGCGCGAGGCCAGGCCATAATATACCGATCAGTCCAGAACCGTCGCGCGCGCGGGTTTTAATGCCGTTTTTCGGAGACTTGAAGATGTCCGGTGATCTTTACCCGCCCATAGCATCCGGACAAAAGGTGGCCGGCGCCAAACGCTATGGCCTGCTGACGAAAGGGCTCGCGGGAGCCGCTCTTGCCGTCGTCTTGATGATCGGCGGCGTGGCCACGGGGGTCATTCACCTCGGGACACAGGCGGCGGCGCCGATGGCCGCGCCTCCGCCGCCAGACGTCACGGTCAGCATACCGTTGCGAACCAAACGAGCGAGCTGGACAGGTTTTACCGGTCAGTTCTCCGCTGTCGATCGGGTTGAAATCCGCGCCCAAGTCAGCGGCTATTTGACCGAGATCCATTTTACCGATGGTCAAATCGTCAACAAAGGGGATCTGCTCTTCGTCATCGATCCCCGCCCCTACGAAATCGCGCTTGAGCAGGCAAAGGCGGGATTGCAGACAGCCCAGTCGTCCCTCGAACTCGCCGACCAGCAGCTTGCCCGGACGACGGAATTGAAGCGCAGCGCGTTTGCCTCCGGGGAGGCCATGGATCAGCGAGTCCAGGCGCAGCGTGGCGCCCAGGCCGCTCTCGAACAGGCGAAGGCGAGTGTGCGTTCGGCGGAACTCAACTTGGAGTTCTCGCGCATCACCGCGCCCCAATCGGGGCGGATCAGCACCCATCGCGTCTCCATCGGCAATCTGATCACGGGCGGACAGAATGGCGGGGCGACGACGTTGTTGACGACGATCGTGTCGCTCGACCCGATCTATCTCGACTTCGACATGAGCGAAGCCGACTATCTCGTCTACCAACGCTATCTGCATTCGCGCTCCGACAAAAAGGACATCGACCAGTCCGTCGAAGCGGCCCTGAGCGACGAGGAAAAGTTCACGCATCGCGGCACGCTCAATTTCATCGACAACGAAATGGACCGCGGCAGCGGCACGATTCACGCGCGGGCCCGCTTGCCCAACAAGGACTTGCTGATCGCACCGGGGCAATTCGCGCGCCTGCGCTTGCCGACTTCGAGCGATACGGAAGTCTTGGTGGTGCCCGACTCCGCAATAAGCGCGGACCAATCGCGCAAGATGTTGATGACGGTCGCGCCGGACGGCACGGTGGTTCCGAAAATGGTCGAAACCGGCGGCCTTGACGGCGATCTGCGTGTCATCACAAGCGGCATTGGCCCGAACGATAAAGTCATCATCAATGGTTTGATGCGCTCGCGTCCGGGCACGAAGGTCAATCCGAAGCCTGGCACGATTACGCCCGCCCCAGCCCGGGGTTGAGGAGCCCGCGATGCGTCTGTCTCATTTCTTTATCGATCGTCCCGTCTTCGCGACGGTGCTCAGCCTGTTCATCACCATCATCGGAGGCGTAGCCTATTTCACGTTGCCGGTGGCGCAGTATCCCGAGATCGCGCCGCCGACGATCCAGATCAGCGCCACCTATCCCGGCGCCTCCGCCGAAGTGGTCAGCCAGACGGTGGCGACGCCACTCGAGCAGCAGCTCAACGGCGTTGAAAATATGCTGTACTTCAGCAGTCAGGCGACCGGCGATGGCAATCTCGTTACGACCGTAACGTTCCGGCTCGGCACCAACCTCGACGTCGCGCAAGTTTTGACCCAGAATCGGGTCGCGATCGCGCTTCCGCGTCTGCCCGATTCGGTGCAGCGGCTTGGCGTGACCGTGAAGAAGAATTCACCGAATCTTCTGATGGTGGCGCATCTTCTTTCGCCGCGCGGGACGCGCGACCAGCTCTACCTCTCGAACTATGCCACGCTGCATGTGCGCGATAAGCTCTCCCGCCTCGAGGGAATTGGCGACGTCCAGATTTTCGGCGGCCAAGATTACGCGATGCGGATTTGGCTCGATCCGGACAAGACCGCCGGTCGCGATTTGACGGCCGGCGAAGTCGTCGCCGCGCTGCAAGCGCAAAACGTGCAGGTCTCTGGCGGCGTCATCAATCAGCCTCCCGTGAAGACCCAGGGCGCGTTTCAGCTCAACGTCAAGACTCTGGGCCGCCTCTCGACTCCGGCCGAGTTTGCCGACATCATCGTCAAAACCGATACGAACGGGCGTGTCACGCGCGTGCGCGATATCGGCCGCGTCGAGCTCGGAAGCCAGAACTACGGCTCCAACGGTTACCTCGATAAATATCTCGCTGTTCCGATCCTCCTGTATCAGCAGCCCGGTTCCAACGCGCTTGCCACGGCGGACCGAATCCATGCGGCAATGGCGGAGATGTCCAAACAGTTTCCCGACGATCTGACCTACGACATCGTCTATGACACGACGATCGTCGTCGCCCAATCCGTCCACGAAGTCCTCACCACGATTCTCGAAGCCGTCGGCCTCGTCGTCGTGGTCGTCATTCTGTTTCTTCAGACTTGGCGCGCCTCGATCATTCCAATCGTCGCGATCCCCGTGTCCCTCATCGGCACGTTCGCCATTCTCGCCGGGCTGGGATTTTCGCTCAACAACCTGTCGTTGTTCGGCCTGGTCCTCGCGGTCGGCATCGTCGTCGACGACGCGATCGTCGTGGTCGAGAATGTCGAGCGCAACATCCGCGCCGGCATGATGCCGCGAGAAGCGGCGCACAAAACCATGGACGAGGTTGGCGGCGCGCTGATCGCCATCGCGCTCACATTGTGCGCGGTCTTTATTCCGACCGCGTTCATTTCGGGAATTTCGGGACAATTCTTCCGGCAATTCGCGGTGACCATCGCCGCATCGACGGTGATCTCCTGCCTGATTTCGCTCACGCTGAGCCCATCGCTGTGCGCCCTCCTCTTCAAGCCGCATGTTCACGCGCATGAGGCCCATCCTTCGATTTTCGCGCGTCCTTTCATCGCGTTCTTTGACGGATTTAATTTCGTCTTCGAACGTCTGTCGAACCGCTACGGGCTCATCACCGCGCGGCTCGTTCGCATGCTAGGGGCCGTCATTGTCGTTTATGCCGGTTTGATCGGTTTGACGGCCTATCAGTTCCATCGCGCGCCGACCGGCTTCATCCCAGACCAGGATCTCGGCTATCTCATCACCGTGATCGCATTGCCGCCAGGCTCTTCACTGGCGCGGACGGATGCCGTCGTGCGCAAGGCGACCGAGGCGATCCTCTCGACGCCAGGCGTCGAACATGCGGTCGCGTTCTCGGGATTCGACGCGGCGACGTTCACCAACGCGTCGAATGGCGGCGCGATCTTTGCCGGCCTGCGGCCGTTCGACGAGCGCGCGAAAACGGGACAGAACGTCGCGTTCATTCTCGGGGAAATGCAAAAGCGCCTGTCCGGCATTCAAGACGCGTTCATCATCGCGATTCCACCACCGCCCGTCGCGGGCATCGGCACCGCCGGCGGTTTCAAAATGATGCTGCAAGACCAAAAGGGGCTCGGCCCGAGCGCCCTCAGCAAGGCCGCCTGGGATCTCGTCGGCGCGGCCAGCCAAGTCCCCGGCATGGCCCAGATGTTCTCGCCGTTCAGCACGGGCACGCCGAGCGTCTACGCCGATATCGACCGCGAAAAGGCGGAAAAGCTCGGCGTGACGCCGCAAAAAGTCTTCGAGGCGATGCAAGTCTACCTTGGTTCCGCTTATATCAACGACTTCAACTATCTTGGCCGCACCTATCAAGTCACCGCGCAGGCCGATGGACGTTTCCGGGAGACCACGGAGGATATTGCCCGCCTCAAGACGCGCAACGCTTCGGGCGCCATGGTTCCGATCGGCTCGGTCGCGCGCATGCATGAAATAACGGATCCTTATCGCGTGCCGCGCTACGACCTGTTTCCCGCGGCCGAGGTGCAAGGCGGCGTCGCGCCTGGCTATCCGTCGAGCTACGGTTTGGCGGTGATGGAGCGTCTCGCGGCCGAGCGGCTTCCCGATGGCATTGGTTACGAATGGACGGATCTCGCCTATCAACAAAAGACGGCCGGCGACACCGCGATCCTGGTCTTCGGCGCCTCCGTGCTGTTCGTGTTTCTTGTTCTCGCCGCGCAATACGAGAGCTGGAGCCTCCCGCTGGCGGTTGTCTTGATCGTGCCGATGTGTCTGTTGGCCGCCGTTACCGGCCTTCTGATGCGAACCCTGAACGTCGACATCCTCGCGCAGATCGGATTCGTCGTGCTGGTTGGCTTGGCCGCCAAGAATGCGATTCTGATCGTCGAATTCGCGAAGCAGGCTCATGAGGACGGATCGACCCCGCGCGAGGCCGCTGTCTTGGCGGCCCGGACGCGGTTCCGGCCAATCCTGATGACATCCTTCGCCTTCATTCTCGGCGTCATTCCGCTTGTGACGGCAACGGGCGCCGGCTCTGAAATGCGGCAGTCGTTGGGGACCACGGTCTTTTCCGGCATGCTCGGCGTCACGCTGTTCGGCCTCATCTTTACGCCGAGCTTCTACGTGGCCGTCGAGACGATCGCGCATGCGTGGCGCAAAACGCCCGCCGTCGCCCCCGACGCCTTGAACGCGCCCGCGGAATGACGGTTGCAAAGCTTCACATGGTCCGCCAACTTCTCGAAGTTCACAACGAACCGGCGATGACCGAAGCGCTTCCAGCCCGTCCCGATGGGTTGGCGCCAAGCAACGGCATCGATCAAGGTGCGACGCCGTGGGAAACGCCGCACCTTGTGATTAAACGTGGGCAGTTGGGCCGATACCGTTTCAGTTTTTTTTTCGACGGCGGACGGCTCTCCGGCGACATCCGCATTGAAGATCGCAGCGTCGACAGAGCCGGTCGAGACGCGGTGGCGCGTGAAGAGATCCGGAAGATCGTGACGGCGCTGTTGGCGGCGCTTGGATAGGGATCTCGCCGGATCCGTCTACCCGAACGTGAACGCAAAGGCTCGCACGCCCGGATCGAGAAACTCGATCTTGAACGTATGGTCCAAAATCGAACCTTTTTGACGCACGAGTTGGTAGAGACGTTGTCCGGTCACGACGCCCGTGCCGTCCTCCGACGTATCCACGCCGTGGCTTTGACCTGGGCTGGCTCCATCGATGGTCACGCGGTAGCGGATCGGTTTGCCATCCGCCCCCGGCCCCATGACGAGATGGAGATCGCGCGCGTGGAACCGGTATACGATGGCACCGCCGGCTTGATCGAGACCCGCGCTTTCGCCGTCCACGGTCCACGTTCCGTCCAAGCCCCAGTCATTCAAGGCGGGGGCGCCAACGGTATAGCGCGCCGATTTCTCTTGAACGATACCGCCGGGTGATTTGAATCGTTCGGCGCGGTCAAACCCAATATAAGTTTCCGGCGATTCCAGCGCGTCGTCGTCTGGAGGCGCTTGCGCGCCCGCCGCCGCGACCGTCACATCCGCGGCGTCGGTGCTTGGCGCTCCCGCCTCGGCCAAAAGCTGCCGAATGACGCTCTCGGAATGGTCATACTCCCCCTCCCCGACATGATGGTAGCGGATACGACCCTCCGCATCGATGAAGTAATGAGCGGGCCATGAATTGTTGCCGAAGGCGCGCCAAATCGCATAATTATTGTCGATCGCGACGGGATACTCGATTTTCAGATTCGCAACCGCGTCTTTGACATTGCCGATGTCTTTCTCGAACGCGAATTCCGGCGCATGCACGCCGATCACGACGAGACCCTTGTCTTTGTACTTTTCGGCCCAAGCGCGAACGTACGGAAGCGAACGGAGACAGTTGATGCAGGAATAGGTCCAAAAATCGACCAGGACGACTTTGCCTCGCAGCATCTCCGCCGTCAGTGGTTTTGTATTTAACCATTCGACCGCGCCCGACAGCGAAGGGATCCGACCTTCCACCGGCAGCGCCGCGACCGGATGCGTCGCATTTTCCGTCGTTGGCGCATGCGCGGCATCGCTCATCATCATCATCGAGCCCGGCTTCGCGGACGGTTTGGCCTGCATCACCATGGAACCCGAATGGCTCGCCGGTTGCGGAAGCACGTCGACCAAACTCTGTTCGAGCGAAGCGGTGCTCGCATAGGAAATCCGCGCGAGCAGACCGGTGTCGAGACCAAGCGCAATCGCGACCACCCCCGCGATCACCGCGACGCCCAGCCCCCGCCGGATCCATTCCCCGGCGCCGAGCGAGCGCTTCATCAGGGCGAAGACCCTGCCGCCGATCAGCAATGCCACCGCGAGAGATGTCGCGGCGCCGGCGGCGTAGCAGAATAAGAGGAGCGTCGTCTGAACGTTCGCGCCTTGCAGGGCCGCGCCAGTCAAGATCACGCCCAGGATCGGACCCGCGCAGGGCGCCCAGAGAAACCCGGTCGCGATGCCAAGAAGAAAGGAAGGCCAGAGGCCGGTTCGGCCTTGTCCGACGCCGCCATCCGCCGCTTGCGACAGCCGGCTCCCCAATCCCACGAGCGGGCGCGTGAGACGATCGGACAATCCCGGAACAAGCAACGTCAGCCCAAAGGCGGCGAGAAGCGCGAGCGCGGCCCAGCGGCCATATTCGTTGGTGGCGACAGCCCAACCGCCGCCCACCGCGGCGAGCGTGGCAATCAAGGCAAATGTGAGCGCCATGCCGACCAGCATCGGGAAGCCGCTTCGCAAAAAGGGCTGGTTGGCCCGTGCAAAGACGAAGGGAAGCACAGGCAAGATACACGGGCTGAGAATTGTGAGAACACCGCCGAGATAGGCGAGAATTGCGAGAATCATTGCTGCCCCTGGGACGCTTGAGCTTCGAAAATCGCGTCGCTCGGCGCGCGCGCGATCATGGTACGAGGCTATACGTCGCGGCTCGCTATTTCGTTACAGAGAGAGCACGGGGCAAAAAACGTCTTTCCCTATTTTTCCCCGCGCTTTCAACCGATGAAAGATGTCCGGCGCCCGGCCAATTTTCCTTAAATTCAGCATTGAGGGTCGCGGCCAAAAACGCGCTGGCCATCGGGGATAGCGGATCGCGGTTGGACAGGACGAGACCGACGGCTTGGCTATGGACGGGTTCGACGAGATCGAGAACGGCGACATCGGGCACGGAGCCGAAAAGATGAAGAAACGTATGGGGCACGATGGCGGCCCATCCGCCGTGCCGCACATGCGAGCAGACGCCGAGAAACGAGTTGCTGACGATCGCGGGGCTGACCGGCAACCCGAGCGAAGCGGCGACTTTGTTGATGATGCGACGATTCTGCATGTCTTCGCTCAACAGACATAAGCGCTCCTCGAGAGCCTCGGCCCAAGATATCGTCCGCCGGCCCGCGAACTTGTCGACGTCCCGCGTCAAAAGAACGTAGCGCTCGTGATAGAGCGGAACGCGCCGCACGTTGATGAGAGGCTCGTTTTCGAGATAGGTCACGCCCGCATCGATTTCGAAATCGTCGAGGCCGCGTTGAATTGCGCCGGACGTCATGGATTGAACCTCGACCCGCGCATGCGGGTGCGCGGCACAAAACGGCGTCGTCAGTTGGGAAACCGGCGGCATCGCGGCCGGAATGACCCCGATGCGAAGCACGCCGGTCAATCCCTTCCGCAACCCGGAGATATCGGCGCGTAGCCCTTCATAATCAGTCAGGATTTGACGCGCCCACTCGAGAACCTTGTGCCCTTCGGGGGTCAGCCCGAGGAAGCGATGGCCGCGAACGACGAGCCGGATCTCCAAATCCTCCTCGAGTTTGCGGATGGCCGCCGAAAGTGTCGGCTGGGCGACGCAGCAAACTTCGGCGGCACGCGCAAAGTGCTGCTCCCGCGCGAGGGTCACGAAAAACGAGAGGTGGCGAACCAGCATGCGAAGTCCAACGTCAATAACAATATCGCTATTCCCGCCCTACTACAACGATAGGCGGGTGATGACCATGGCCCGAGAGACGGATCCGGCCCCGCGGGAACCCTTCGGCCAACGTCCGGCGAGAACTGCGACAGTTGATCAACGACGCCTATCAATCCTTCAAAGAGTTTCATTGGATTTGCGCCGAGGACCGCGCGAGTTTGCATTCGCCAGCGCAAGGTGCCGGAGAGAAGGCATCAGCTAGGCAGGAAACGCCCTTTTTGAAGTATACCGGCCCGCGCCGCCGGGTACGCGCCGACCCCCAACGCTCGGGTCGGCGGGCGCTTCCTCTTTTCACGATCAAAGAGGAGAACCCCATGGCCAAAATTATTTGCGTCTTATACGACGATCCGGTCGACGGCATGCCGAAAGTCTATGCGCGCGACGACTTGCCGAAAATCGAGGGATATGCCGACGGCCAGACGTTGCCGACGCCGAAGGGAATCGACTTCAAGCCCGGCGAATTGCTCGGAAGCGTGTCGGGCGAACTCGGGTTGCGGAAATATTTGACGTCTCTCGGGCATGAGCTTGTCGTGACATCGAGCAAGGATGGCGCCGATTCGGTCCTCGACCGCGAACTTCACGATGCCGAGATCGTGATCTCGCAGCCGTTCTGGCCCGCTTACATGACAGCCGAACGCATCGCGAAGGCGCCAAAGCTCAAGCTGATCGTGACGGCCGGCATCGGCTCCGACCATACCGACCTGCAAGCCGCGAGCGAACGTAATATTACCGTAGCTGAAGTGACCTTCTGCAATTCGATCAGCGTCGCCGAACACGTCGTGATGATGATTCTTGGTCTCGTCCGCAACTATATTCCATCCTATCAGTGGGTCGTGAAAGGTGGTTGGAACATCGCCGATTGCGTCGCGCGTTCCTACGACGTCGAAGGCATGCACGTCGGGACCGTCGCGGCCGGCCGGATCGGCCTCGCGGTTCTTCGCCGCCTCAAGCCGTTCGACATGCATCTGCATTATTTCGACCGCCACCGGCTGCCCGAGAGCGTCGAAAAAGAGCTCAATTTGCATTGGCATCCAACGGTCGAGGACATGGTCAAGGTCTGCGACGTCGTGACCATCAACTGCCCGCTCCATCCCGAAACCGAAAATCTGTTCAACGCCAACTTGCTGTCAAAGATGAAGCGCGGCGCTTATCTCGTCAACACCGCGCGCGGCAAGATCGTCGACCGCGACGCGATCGTGAAGGCTCTGGAAACCGGTCAGCTCGCGGGCTATGCCGGTGACGTCTGGTTCCCCCAGCCGGCGCCGCAGGATCACCCGTGGCGAACCATGCCGCATCACGGCATGACCCCGCATATTTCGGGGACCTCGCTGTCGGCCCAGACGCGCTACGCCGCAGGGACGCGCGAAATCCTCGAATGCTATTTCGAAGGGCGCCCGATCCGCGATGAATATCTCATCGTCGACAAGGGCACGCTCGCCGGCATCGGCGCGAAATCCTACAGCAAGGGCAATGCGACCGGCGGTTCCGAGGACGCGGCGCGTTTCAAGGCGCGCTGAACGAGAAAGGGGCGGAGCAAAGGCGCGCCGCCCCTCTTTACCCCAGTATCGACGCAACATTCGGCGTCGCGGCACTCGATGGCAGGACTCGATGAAACGGATCGATCTCACGGAAAAAATTCTCGACATCAAGCGCGAGAAAGGCCTGACCTGGAAATATATCGCCGGCGAAATCGGCGGCATGTCGGAAGTGCTGATTACCAGCGCGTTGCTCGGGCAGATGAAGCTTACGAAGCCTCAGGGCGAAAAAGCGGCGGCGTTGTTTGGCCTGAGCGCGTCCGAGACGCGGCTTCTCAACGAAGTGCCGATGCGCGGCACGCCGATGCCGCCAACCGATCCCTTGATTTATCGCTTCCATGAGCTGGTCATGATCAATGGCCCCGCTTGGAAAGCGTTGATCGAGGAAGAATTCGGCGACGGCATCATGTCCGCGATCGACTTCGATCTCGACATGGTTCGCCTGCCCGACCCAAAGGGCGATCGCGTCAAGATCACCATGTCCGGCAAATTCCTCCCCTATAAATACTATGGTGCCGAAGGGAACAATCAGGCGCTGGGGACCAAGGAAGAATGAATTCGGCCGGTTCGGTCCGCGTGTAACTTTCTCCGGTGCTGATCCGTAATAGTTGGATTGGACGGCCATGCCCAGCGCTGGCCGATCCGCCCGTTGCGGGGATAAGGGAGAGCGCCTTGATCGACAAACGACAATTTCTCACCGCGGCAAGTGTTCTCGGCCTCGGGGCCGCGTTGACATGGATGGGCCGGACGGCTTCGTCAGCGGCCGAAGAGCGTTTCGAGGTCACATATGACGACGCGGCGTGGCGCAAGCGGCTGACGCCGAGCCAATACGCCGTCTTGCGGCAGGAAGGCACGGAGCAGCCTTTTTCGAGCCCGCTCAACACCGAACACCGCCACGGCGTGTTCGCCTGCGCGGGCTGCGATCTGAACCTCTTCGCGTCCGAGACCAAGTTCGATTCAGGGACGGGTTGGCCGAGTTTCTATGCGCCCCTACCTGGCGCGGCCGCGACGACGCGGGACACCTCGTTCGGCATGACCCGTACCGAAGTTCATTGTCATCGGTGCGGCGGCCATCTCGGCCACGTGTTCGACGACGGGCCCCAGCCGACGGGCCTGCGCTATTGCATGAACGGCGTTGCCATGACGTTCAAGCCGGTTTGACCTCACCATCAAGGACATCGACATGATCAAGCTCCTTTTACCGATCGTGATCTCGGCGGGGGCCGCCGCCGCGGCTTTAACCGCCTCGGTGGCGATTTCACACAGGGCCGCCGCGGAACAAGTGAGATTAACCCCCGCGCCCGCGGTCGACGAGGTCCCGAAACCCGGCGTAAGCTCCGCCACGGCCGTGTTTGCCGGGGGCTGTTTTTGGGGCGTTCAAGGCGTATTTCAGCATGTCAAGGGCGTCACCAGCGCCGTTTCCGGCTATGCCGGCGGCACCAAGGCCGATGCCTCCTACCAGACCGTCAGTTCAGGAAGCACCGGACATGCCGAAAGCGTGATGGTTACCTATGATCCGCGCGAGATCACCTATGGCGAACTTCTGCGCATCTATTTCTCGGTTGTCGCCGATCCGACGACGCTCGATGCCCAAGGCCCCGACGAAGGCCCGCAATACCGCACCGATCTTTTCGCGACGACGCCCGAACAGGCAAAAATTGCCAAGGACTACATCGCGCAGCTCGAGCAGGCCCATGTCTATGCCGCGCCGATCGTCACGAAAATCTCGCCGTTCACGACCTTTTACCAGGCGGAAGGCTATCATCAGAACTATCTGACGCTGCACCCGAACAACCCGTATATCGCCGCGAACGACATCCCCAAGGTCGAAGGACTGAAGGCCTTGTTCGGCAAGGATTACCGGCCAAATCCGGTGCTGACGCCAGCGACGAACTGATCGCCGTCCAGAGCCCCGTGCTCTTCTATTTGCGGCGACCCTCTGGCCTGGTCTAAGCTATGTCCTCGCGAGGACGGGGCATTTCGAGGACATGGCATGACGAACCAAGAGGGCCGGCTCGTGCTCGTGCGGCATGGGCAGAGCCTGGATAATGAATTGAACCTGTTTTCGGGCTGGCGCGATCCGGACCTGACGGCGCGTGGCGTCGGAGAGGCTCGCGCGGCCGGGCTCAAATTGAAGGAGCAAGGCATTCGCTTCGAGGCCGCCTTTACCAGCAAACTGAACCGGGCGCGCAACTCGCTCCAACACATGCTGGCAGAAATCGGCGCAACGAGCCTCCCGGTTTTCGAAGCCGAAGCCCTGAACGAGCGCGATTACGGCGAACTCTCTGGTCTCAATAAAGAAGGCGCCGTGGCGGTCTGGGGACGCGAGCAAGT
Source organism: Beijerinckiaceae bacterium (assembly GCA_031291515.1). Classification (GTDB taxonomy): domain Bacteria; phylum Pseudomonadota; class Alphaproteobacteria; order Rhizobiales; family Beijerinckiaceae; genus RH-AL1. Next base: position 36,943 of record JARLIW010000125.1, read on the forward strand.
CCACCTCTGGCGGAAATCCTACCGCGCCGTGCCGCCCGGCGGCGAAAGTCTCGCGATGACGGCGGAGCGCACCGTGCCCTTCCTCGCGCAGGCGATTATTCCTCGTGTCGAATCGGGCCAAAATATCCTTGTCGTCGCCCATGGCAATTCGCTTCGCTCGATCGTCAAGCATCTCGACCACTTATCCGACGATGACGTTCCGAGCGTGCATATCGCGACCAGCGAGGTTCTGATCTATACCGTGGCGGCTGGCGGCATCATCACGAGCAAGACATCGTTTCTCGCGCCAAGCGGAAGCTAGGGCGCTCGGCGCCGCCCCGGCATCTGGAGGGTGACGCCTATGCTTGTCCGGCGAGCAGGGCGGCTTGACGCATGCGCCCGTCCATTCGGTGCGCAAGTCTAAAATCAAGGGCGTTCCTGTATCAAAACGAAACATATTCCGCCAAGCGTAGCCATTACTACCAGGAGAGGCGAAATTTTAAGGTTAAATCCTAGGGTTAAGACCATTTTAAAAAATTGCTGCCAATATTCTCTCGATTAAGGCCGAGCGCCTTCGTGTCGATGCTCGGCGTGTTGAAAGAGGATATGTCCATGGGGTGCCTCAAGGCTCTCGTCATCGCGAGCTTCACAAGCCTCGCAGCCATAGCGCCGGCGGCGGCCGCCGATCTCTTATTGCCGCCCCCGCCTCCAATCGAACCGGGATACGTCCCGGTTGAATTCTCGAGCGGATTTTATCTGCGCGGCGACATCGGCGAAGGGAATCCGCAGATTCGCAACATGACCTCGACCTACCTCAACGATCCCGGCCCCGGCATCGCGGATCTCGGGGGAACGACATCCGCGCAAGTGCTCGGCGACGTCGGCGTCGGCTATCAGTTCAACAATTATTTTCGGGCCGACATCACCGGCGAATACCGGTCGGATTCGAAACTCGTGGCGCAATCGTCGTACACGAATATCTATTGCGCCATCGGCACCTGCTATGACGGCTACACCGCCTCGTTGAAAACCGGCTTGTTTCTTCTGAACGGTTACGTCGATCTCGGCACGTGGTACAATGTTACGCCTTATGTCGGCGTCGGCGTCGGCACCGCGGTCAATTCGCTCAGCAATTATACCGACACGAGCTTCTCGACGAGCGGATATGGCGCCGCGCCAGGCACCGCAACGCGTGCGGCGTTCGCCTATGCCGCCATGGCTGGATTTTCCTACTCGCTGACAAGAAACTTCAAGCTCGATTTCGGCTATCGTTATGTCGACATGGGGCGCATCTCGTCAAACGCAATCGTTTGCTCGAGTTTGCCAGACTGTCACTACGAGACCCAACACTTCCATCTCGCGTCGAATGATATTCGTCTCGGCTTGCGCTACATCTTCGCTGATCCCGCGCCACCGCCGCCAGCATTCCCAATTGTCGAGAAGTATTGAGAAAAACATATCGTCTTGCGCAAAACCGGAACACTCGAAACGCGGCCACACGGGCCGCGTTTTTCGTTTGTCGCTCCCAAGCTAAAAGTCGAAAATATACGCATGGTTAATCCGTGCTTAAACTTTATCGTTGATACTTCCTTATCGGCGGCCGACTTCAAAAATCGGCGCGCTTATTCCGGGAAGGTTCCATGTCAAACCGCATTTTGTTTTCCGGCGTCTTCGCGGCGGCTCTCGCCCTGACTGTGCTCGCCACGGGCGCGGCGCGCGGCGCCGATCTCGGAGCACCCTATTACAACGGCCCCGAGGACAAGGTCGAATTCGGCAGCGGCTGGTATATTCGCGGCGATCTCGGCGTCACGCGCACACCATCGATCTCAACGAATACGCCGGCGACCCCAACGGCCTCCAATATAACCATCAACCCCACAGCGCCGACCGCTCTCGTCACAAGCGGATCGGACTTCGGCTACGCGGCGGACCTCGGATTTGGCTATCGTTTCAACCGTTGGTTCCGGACCGAAGTCACCGGCGATTTTCTTGAACCTGTTTCAGCAAAATTCAACGCGGGGAATGGCAAGATCTTCTGTCCAACCGGCGTGAGTTATCCAAAAGACGCGTCTGGCAATTACATCACCTCGGACCCGACTTACGCATCGGGCGGCTGTACGGGAACCTATACGGCCCGGCTCAATAGCTACGATGTCATGTTCAACGCCTATGTGGATCTCGGCACGTGGTACAATGTCACGCCTTACGTCGGCGCGGGCACGGGCGTGAGCTTTGGCCGCTATGTGACATCGTCGTCCTATATCCAATCAAACGAAGTCCCTTACGTAAATATCTCTTATACCGATCCGGCGTTCGGAACGACTTTCACAAATAATTACAATCGAACGGCGAGCGGCACCTATTACAATCTCGCGTGGGCTCTCATGGCCGGCGTGGGCATAGATGTCTATGACCACACCAAGCTCGACATCGGATATCGCTACCTGAATCTCGGAAAGATCAACGGGGTCAGCAACACGCTTTATTCAAACGAAATCCGCGCCGGCTTGCGCTATATGATCGACGAATAAAGTCCCGGTATATTGACGGGGCGGCGCCGCTAGTCCATCTTCCCCAGCGGGACACCTCCCCCCAACGGGAGGCACCCATCTGAGAGGATGGATTATCAATGGTTTATGCACGACCCGGCGCGCGGCCGGTCAATCCGCGTTTTTCGTCCGGCCCCTGCGCCAAGCGCCCCGGCTGGTCCTTCCAAGCTCTCGAGGGCGCCTTGCTCGGCCGCTCGCACCGCTCCGCCGCGGGCAAGGCCAAGCTCAAGCAAGCCATCGATCTGACCCGCGAAATTCTCGAGGTCCCGGCCGATTATCGCATCGCGATCGTGCCGGCGTCCGACACCGGCGCCGTGGAAATGGCGATGTGGAGCCTGCTCGGCGCGCGCGGCGTCGAAGTCCTGGCCTGGGAAGCCTTCGGTAAAGAGTGGGTCGTGGACACGCTCGAGCAGCTAAAGCTGCCCGGCGCGCGCACCGTCGTCGCCAAATATGGCGAATTGCCCGACCTAACCTCCATCAATTTCGACAATGACCTCGTCTTCACCTGGAACGGCACGGCCGCCGGCGTCAAAGTGCCCAATGGCGATTTCATCCCGGCCAATCGCGCCGGTCTGACGATTTGCGACGCCACCTCGGCCGCGTTCGCCCAGCCGCTCGCGTGGGACAAGCTCGATGTCGTGACGTTTTCCTGGCAGAAGGTCATGGGCGGCGAGGCCGCGCATGGCATGCTGATCCTGGGTCCGCGCGCCGTCGAACGGCTCGAAACCTTCCGGCCCGATCGTCCGCTGCCGAAGATTTTCCGGCTGACCGAGAACGGCAAGCTCATCGAAAGCCTGTTCGAAGGCGAAACGATCAACACGCCCTCGATGCTCTGCGTCGAGGATTACATCGACACGCTGCGCTGGGCGAAAAGCATCGGCGGTCTTCCGGCGTTGTATGCCCGCGTCAACGCGAATGCCAAGGTTCTCGACAGTTGGGTCGCGCGGACGCCGTGGATCGATTTCCTCGCCAAGGACGATACCACGCGCTCCACCACCGGCGTCTGCATGAGCATCGTCGATCCGCAAATCGCCTCGACCTCGCTTCAGAGCCAGGCGGCCTTCGTCAAGTCGCTGATCACTTTGTTGGAGAACGAGGGCGTGGCGTTCGACTTCGGCGCTTACCGCGATGCGCCTCCCGGCTTGCGGGTCTGGTGTGGCGCCACGGTCGAAGCCTCGGATATCGAGGCTCTGACCCACTGGCTGGATTGGGCGTTCCACGCCGTGAAGGGCGCGTTCGCCGAAGCGGCTTGAATCGGCAGCCTCGATCTCCCGGATCCAATCCGGGAGAAACGGCGTGAGCCGGAGACAAGAGCATGTCCCGAAAAAGTTGAAGACTTTTTCGATCGAGGGCATGCTCTATCTTGTTAAAAGGAGGCCGATTTCTTGTCACTTGGGTGAGTCCACCCAAATGGAAGGCGCTCTAGAGACGTGAGACCCGCCATGGCGCCACGCGTGCTCATTTCCGAGGCTCTGTCCCCCGCCGCCGTCGCTCTGTTCGCGGAGCGCGGGATTGCGGTCGATGTCCGGCCCGAACTTGGCCGGGATCGCGAAGCGCTGGCGGCGGTCATCGCGGACTACGACGGCCTCGTCGTCCGCTCGAGCACCAAGGTCACCGCGAAACTGTTGGGCCAAGCCTTGCGTCTCAAAGTCGTGGGGCGCGCCGGTCTCAATGTCGACAACATCGACGTCGCGGCCGCGACAGCGCGCGGCGTCATCGTGATGAACACGCCCTCGGGCAATTCGATCACCACGGCGGAACACGCGATCGCCTTGATGTTTGCGCTGGCCCGGCAAATTCCCGCGGCCGATGCCTCGGTTCGCGCGGGCCATTGGGAGCGAAATCGCTTCCTCGGGATCGAACTCACGGGCAAGACCCTGGGCATTGTCGGCTGCGGGACGATCGGCGCGATTGTCGCCGAACGCGCGATCGGCCTGCGCATGCGCGCGCTTGCGTTCGACCCGTTTTTGTCGCCGGAACGCGCGACAGCGCTCGGCGTTGAGAAAGTGGATCTCGAATCCTTGCTCGCGCAGGCGGATATTATCACCTTGCACACCCCTTTGACCGCGCAGACACGCGATATTCTCGGGGCCGAAAATCTCGCCAAGACCAAGCCGGGCGTGCGCATCATCAATTGCGCGCGCGGCGGACTGATCGACGAGGCGGCGCTGCTCGCGGCGCTCGATTCGGGCCATGTCGCGGGCGCCGCGCTCGATGTCTTCGTGGCGGAACCGCCCGGGGACAATCCGCTGACGCATCACCCCCATGTCGTCTGCACGCCGCATCTCGGCGCCTCGACGCTCGAAGCGCAAGAGAATGTCGCCTTGCAGATCGCCGAGCAAATGTCCGGCTTTCTGCTGCGCGGCGCGATTTCCAATGCCGTGAATGTGCCTTCGATAACCGCGGAAGAAGCGCCAAAGCTGCGGCCCTATATCGCGCTGGCCGACCGGCTCGGCTCGTTCGCGGGACAATTGGTGGAAAGCAGCGTCGAGCGGATCGCGATCACCTATCAGGGCGAACTCGCCGGACTGAACACCAAGGCGCTCACGGCCGCGGCGATCGCGGGCCTGTTGCGGCCGATGCTCACCGGCATCAATGTCGTCTCCGCGCCCGGCGTCGCGCGCGAACGCGGGATCGCCATCGACGAGACGCTGCGCGAAGCCGATGCCGATTACGAATCGCTAATGACCGTGAGCGTGAGCGACGGCGGGCGGGTGCGCGAAATCGCGGGCACGGTGTTTCAAGACGGCCGGCCGCGACTCGTCAGCCTCGAAGGAATCAAGGTCGATGCACCGTTCGGCGCGCAGATGATCTATGTCTGCAACGAAGATCGTCCGGGCTTCGTCGGCCGTTTCGCGAGCCTGCTCGGCGATGCCGGGATCAATATCGCGACCTTTGCCTTGGGGCGCGAAACCGCGGGCGGCCGGTCCGTTGCGCTCGCCGAAGTCGACGGGCTCGTGCCAAGTGCCGTGATCACGCGGCTTTCCACCCTGCCCGATGTCCGCACCGCGAAGGTTTTGCGGTTTTGAGCGCGTTGACGCCGAACCTCGAACGGCGGCTGTTGCAAATGACGATTGCCGTTGCGGGCTTGGTTCCCGTGGGCGCGGGTTTGACAGGCGGCCTATTCGGCGCCTCGCTGATCGACCAGACGGGGGCCGGCGTGTCGCTCGACAGCCATGTCCGCTATCTCTCGGGGCTACTGCTCGGCATCGGCCTCGCCTACTGGCAGACGATTCCCACCATCGAACAGAAAACCGATCGCGTCCGGCTGCTCACCGCGATCGTTTTTCTCGGCGGCGTGATGCGACTGATCGGGATTTGGACCCATGCCGCGCCCGGCCCCGCGATGTTCTTCGGGCTCGGAATGGAGCTCGTCGTAACGCCGGCGATTTGTCTCTGGCAAGGACGTTTGGCGACAAACTTGTCGGACCGTAGTCGCGAAACGCGCTAAATAAAACCCGCCCCACCTCGCGCGTGACTTTTTTTAGAGCCCAGCGCGATCCTTCACCCGCGCTCGAACGCCCGGAGCCCGGCGATCAGCCCGGCGGTCGAGGAATCCAGCGCATCGGTCGAGGCGGTGGCGTCGGCGACGATCGGGACGAGGCGGTTCGCGAGTTCCTTGCCGAGTTCGACGCCCCATTGATCGAAGGAATCGATGTTCAGGATCACGCCCTGCACGAAGACTTTATGCTCGTAGAGCGCGATCAGGCGACCGAGCATGCGCGGGGTCAAGCTCTTGTAAAGAAATGTCGAGCTCGGGCGGTTGCCGCTGAAAACCTTGTGCGGCGCGAGCTTTGCGATGGCTTCGGAATTAAGGCCTTGGGCATGCAATTGCGCTTCGACATCCGCGAGCGAGCGCCCGCGCATCAAAGCCTCGCTCTGCGCGAAGCAATTGGCGGCGAGGAGATGGTGATGACGCGGATCCGCGCGCACGGGCGTCGCGGCGAGCAGAAAATCGATTGGCACCGGCTGCGTGCCCTGATGCAGCATCTGAAAGAACGCGTGCTGGCCGTTGGTGCCGGGCTCGCCGAACACCACCGGCGACGTCGACAGCGTGACCGGCTCGCCATCGAGCGTGACCGATTTGCCGTTCGACTCCATCTCGAGCTGCTGGAGATAGGCCGGGAAACGCCCGAGACGCTCATCATAGGGGATGACGGCCTGCGTCGAAAGCCCGAGAAAATTATGATTCCAAATCCCGATCAAGCCCATCAGCACGGGAATATTTTGATCTAGCGGCGCGCTCAGGAAATGTTCGTCGACGTCCTGCGCGCCGTGCAGAAATTGTTCGAACGCGTCGCGCCCGATACCGATCGCGAGCGACAGGCCAATTGCCGACCAGATCGAATAGCGGCCGCCGACCCAATCCCAAAAGCCGAACACGCGGTCAGACTTGATGCCGAAGGCCGCGACCTTGTCGAGCTGCGTCGAGACCGCGCAAAAATGATCGCCGACCGCCTGCTCGCCCAGGGCCGACGCCACGGCCTTGCGCGCGCTTTGCGCATTGGTCATCGTCTCCAACGTCGTAAAGGTTTTTGAACAAACAATAAACAGAGTCGTGGCCAGCGGCAGTTTGCGCAACGTGTCGCCAAGATCGGCGCCATCGACATTGGCGACGAAATGCAAGGTGAGATGATCCGCGACAAAGGGCGCGAGGGCTCGGCCGGCCATGGCGGGGCCGAGATCCGAGCCACCAATTCCGATATTGACGACATCGGTGAACCGCGCGCCATTGGTCGCTGTGATCACCCCGTCGCGGATCGCCTGGGCAAAGACACACATTTTATCGCGCGCGGCGACGACCTCCGGCATGACATTCGCGCCCTGCGCGAACATCGGTTTGCCCGGCGTCATCAAGCGCAAGGCCATGTGCATGGCCGCGCGATGTTCGGTGATATTGATCGCTTCGCCGCCGAACAAAGCCGCGCGCCGCTCGTCGAGCTTTGCCGCGCGCGCGAGGGCGAACAGAAGGTCGAGGGTCTCGGCCGTCAGCCGCTGCTTCGAATAATCGTAGATGAGATCATCGAGCGCGGCATGAAAGTGCTCGAACCGTTTGGGGTCCTGCTCGAACAAGGTCTGCGTCGTCAGCCCCCTGCTGGCCGCGTGATGAAACCGCAGGTCGGCGAGGGCTTGCGAGACGTCTTGGACCATGGCGAACGGCTTCCCTGTCACGTCCGGCGGCGGAGCCCATGCTCCGCCGGACCCGGCATGATTAGCGGATTCCATCGTGTTAGGAAATCGCGTGACCGCGCATTTTTCCCGGCGTCGAACCCACCCGTCCGATCAAAGCGTTGGGATAGCCTCGGGTTCCAAATCGCGCTTGCGAGCAGCGCTATTCCGCCAGCTTCACCCGGCCCTGGGGCGCGGCGGCGATCAGAACCAAATTCACGATCACGGCCACGGCCACGTTCACCGCAAGCGCGATGATCCCGACATAGAGCGTCACGTGCATGTCTCCGAGCGACAAGGCATGGAGCGGCTTGATCCCGTCCGAGATCGCGATCGCGGAGCCGATCACGAAACCGGCCGCCCAGCCCGCGATGAGCGCCGGAGCCCGGAACCAGCCGGTGTAGAGTCCGAAGACCACGGCCGGAAAGGTCTGCAAGATCCAGAGGCCGCCGAGAAGCTGTAAATCCAACGCGAATTGCGTCGGCAGAAAGATGATGAAGAGCAACGCCCCGGCCTTCACCCCGAGCGAGGCTAGCTTGGCGACCGTGGCCTCGCCCGCCGGCGTGATCGACGGATGGACGTAATGTTTCCAGAAATTGCGGGAGAACAGATTGGCCGCGCCAATCGACATCACGGCCGCCGGCACCAAGGCGCCGATCGCCACCGCCGCGAAGGCGAAGCCGACGAACCACGAGGGAAAGAAGGTCTGAAACAGAACCGGGACGACGTCGTTGTTCGACGACAGCTTGAGATGCGCGGCCAGGCCCATGTAGCCGAGCAGCGCGAGCAACCCGAGCAATAATGTATAGGCCGGCAGCAGAACCGCGTTCTTGCGGATCGTCGCCGCGCCGGAACTCGCGAAAACGCCGGTCAACGTGTGCGGATACATGAAAGCCGCGAGCGCCGACCCGATCGCAAGCGAAGCATAGGGGAAGACTTGGCTCGGCGCCAGCGTCAGACCGGCCGCGACCTTGCCGCCCGACGCCGCCGCCTTCTTCGCGAGTTCCTCGCCCGCCGCCGCGAAGATGGGGCCGTAGCCGCCGAATTTGAGCGGCAGGACCACGACCGCCGCGATGACCGCGATATAGATCATGATGTCTTTCACGAACGCGATCAGCGCCGGGGCGCGCAGACCCGACGAATAGGTGTAGGTCGCCAAAATGACGAAGGCGATGATGAGCGGGATTTCGCCCGTCAGGCCGAGCGCCTTGAACACCGCGGCCATGCCGACCAGCTGCAGCGCGATATAGGGCATGGTGGCGAGCACGCCGGTCGCCGCGACGGCGGCTTCGAGCGTGCGCGAGCCGTAACGGCCATAAACGACATCGCCCGCCGTCACGTAATTATGCTTCTTCGCGACCTTCCACAGAATCGGCATGACCGCGAAGACGAAGGGATAGACGATGATCGTGTAGGGCAGCGCGAAAAAGCCGTAGGCGCCGACGGCATAGACCAAGGCGGGCACCGCGATGACCGTATAAGCGGTGTAAAAATCGCCGCCGATCAAGAACCAGGTGATCCAGGTGCCGAATTGGCGGCCGCCGAGGCCCCATTCGTCGATATGAGCGAGCGTTTCGGGCCGGCGCCATTTCGCGGCGACGAAACCCATCACGGTAACCAGGGCAAAGAAGAAAACAAAAACGCCGATGGCGACGAAATCGAGCTTATTCGTCATCGCCGAGGCTCCGGTACACGATGTAGGTCAAGACGGAGGTCAGCGGGACCCAGGCGAGTTGATACCAATAGAAAAACGGGAAGCCGAACAGTTCCGGCTGCGCGAAATTATAGAAGGGCACCCAAAGCAGCCCGATATAGGGCAGCAGCAATAGGAACCAGAGGGGATTGAAGGCGCGTTTATTCATGCCTTGCGGGATACGACGGGACGAGCCCGCGAGCAATAAGCCGTGCGACATATTGTGTGCGTCGTTTCGGCCCACTAGCTCTGCGGGGCTCGATGGCCGAAGCTAAAAAATCGAGGGACCGCGGGCCTCGCGGCGAAAACAAAAATTATCGAGGAAACGCCGATGTTGAAACTTGTCGCCGTGATGGCTGTCGTGGTCTGCGTCGCGGCTCCCGCCATGGCCTTGAGCCCCGCCGATCCGGAAACGGCCGCCAATGTGACCTTGGAGCAAGTCAAAGCCGCGCTCGCCGCCGCGACACCCGAGCACCCCGCCGATTTCTCGGGAAAATCGCTGCGAAAGCTCGACCTGTCGAAGCTCAATTTTACCGGCGCGAAATTGACGGGCGCGAACCTGTTCAGCGCCAAGCTCGAAGGCGCGAACATGACGCGAGCCGATCTGACCGGCGCCAACCTCAACCTGGCGTGGATCATCCACGCCAACTTCACCGATGCCAGCCTGAGGGATGCCAGCCTCGTCGCGCCGATCGTCGCCGAGGGCATGACCGTGAAGGCCGGGGAAGTGCCCATTTTCAAGGGCGTCGACCTGAGCGGCGCGCGCGTCCAAGCCCGCTTCACGGGCGGCGACTTGCGCGGAGCCAAATTTGGCGGCGCGGACCTGTCGGCGCATCTGCAAAACCAATCCATGGGCCTGCTGCACACCGAGATGGGCAGCGCCAACCTCGAAGGCGCGGATTTTTCGAAGGCCAACATGGGCCACGTCGACCTGAGCTTCGCCAACGTAAAAGGCGCGAATTTCGAGGGCGCCGACCTCTCCCGCGCCGATCTGACCGGCGCCGACGCCCGCGACGCGCGCTTTTCGGGCGCCGACCTCGCGGGAACCGAACTCCACGGCGCCCATCTCGACGGCGCGAAGGGCCTCGACAGCGCGAAGAACCTGGATCAGGCGCGGGGGTATGTGCCGGGGCGGTAGGGGGTTGGCGCGAGGGGACGTAAATGAGCCTCCCGAGGACGCTGACTTAGCGTATCAAGTCGCAGATTTGCCACATCACACCGACGAGCGCACTAAAACGCGCACTAACGAAAGCCCGAACCTTGAAGTTGTGCCGGACTTCATAGATATGAATGCCGCATAACGGGGGCGTTGCGTGCCGATGTTGGCGTATTTTTCTAGTTTTTGCCGGGCATTTTACCAGTCGAAGCAGGGAATCGCCGCCGTTTTGCGGATCGTCACCCCGGCGAAAGTCTTCGCTGATCTTCGCTTTGCCCTGGTCGTCGCGACGACAGTCGGCTCGACAATCAAGCTCATGGCGGCGCCGCTCGATCCCAATGCGCCTTTGATCGCCCCAACCGGCACGACGACCGATCTCGGCGGACAAACGCAAACCGTGACCTACCTCAACCTGGAGGGTGGCACCGTGCAGAATGGCACGCTGCTGACAACATCGCCTTTTGGTTTCTCGGTCCAATCTGGCGCGGTGAGCGCGTCTCTGGCCGGTCAGGGTAGCCTCGAAAAGGGGACTGCGGGGACTGTCGTTCTCAGTGGCATCAACAGCTACAGCGGGTTCACGATCGTGCAGGAGGGGACGCTCGCCATCACGGGGGCCGGCACGTTGGGTTCAAGTTCGCCGCTCGTTCTCGGGGGCGGCACGGTCGATCTCGGCGGGACGACTCAGACGATCGGATATCTGAGTCAGACCGGAGGTTTAATTCAGAATGGCACGCTGAACGCCGCCTATTTCGCCACGCAATCTGGAACGATAAGCGCCACCTTGGCGGGATCCGGCTATCTCAGCGAGAACAATGGCACGATCGTTCTTAGCGGGATCAACACCTATACTGGTCCGACCCATATCGCGACGATGTTCAACTCAGCCGGCACTGTGGCCCTCTCCGGCGCGGGCTCCATCGCTTCGTCGAGCGGTGTCGTAAACTACGGCACACTCGACATCTCGGCGACGAACGCGGGAGCATCGATCCAAGCTCTGTCTGGAACGGGCCAAGTCGCGCTGGGTGCGAAGACCCTCACGATCACGGCGGCGACATTCACGAACTTCTCGGGGACGATCACCGGCACGGGCGGATTTGCGCTCACGGGCGGAACCCAGATCTTGTCGGGCGCCAACACTTACGCAGGCGGCACCACGATCGCCGGAGGTACTTTGCAGATCGGTGCCGGCGGAACATCAGGCTCGATTGTCGGCGGCGTCGTCAACAACGGCGTGCTTGCGTTCGATCGCTCCGATGTTTCGACCTTTGCGGGGGCGATTTCCGGGACGGGCGCGCTTCAGCAGATCGGCAGCGGCACGACGATCCTCTCGGGAACAAATACCTATAGCGGCGGCACGACGATTAGTACCGGTACGCTCAGCGTCAGCATGGACGCAAATCTCGGGGCCGCATCGGGCGGTTTGACATTCAGCGGCGGCACTTTGGCGACAACGGCCAACATGACCACCGCGCGCAATGCGACACTGAACAGCACGGGTCCCGTTGCCCAACCTGGGGTGGCGTTTGCGGGGTCGAACTTGGGAAGCGGCACTTTCGCACCAGCTGCCGGAACTGTTCTGACCTACGGCGGGAGCATTGGCGGTGCGGGCGCGCTGACGCTGACCGGGCTTGGAACCGTGAAGCTGACCGGCAGCGATCTCTACATCGGCGCGACAAGCGTCAATACGGGTCAGCTGGAGGTCGGACAAGGCGGGGCGATCGGCGCGAGTTCATCGCTGATCAACAGCGGCACCTTTAAGGTCGACGCGGGCGGCACCGCGACCTTCATCGGGAACGCGTACAACAATCCGTTGGCAACACTCACCACCAACGGGACCCTGAATATCGGAGGCACATTCGTGAATTACGGGTCCGTCACCGTAAATGCGTCTGGTGCTATTAACACCAGGTATATCAACAACTTATCTTCTGGAACGTCCAATGTCGTCGGGCCACTGAATTTTGGTGCTTCGACGATCCAGATCAGCGCGGCGGGGAATGCCGGCGGCACGATCTCAGTCGGCGCGGCGACGATCAGCGCCGCGTCGATCGACAATTTTGGGGGCACCCTCACGTCGACGGGGACGATCACGACGACAAGGGGCTTGCTGAATCAGGGAACAGTAACGGTATCGGGCGCACTGAATTCGAATGTCACGAACGCTGGTGCTTTCGACATCGTCGGTTCGCTGACCGGGCTCGCCAGCTTCACGCAGCAGGCGGGCACGCTCGATCTGGGTGGCAACACTATTGCCTTGACGCGTCTGAACCTGGTGCAAGGGACGGTGCAGAACGGCACGCTTGTGGCCACGAATGGCTACAATGTCCGGGCCGGCTTCGTGAATGCGTCGTTGAGCGGTGCGACGACCTTGACCAAGACCGGCGGGGGGTCGGTAGCGCTGAATGGCGTCGACACCTATACCGGCGCGACGACGGTGGAGAGCGGCCGACTGGCGGTCAATGGGTCCATCGTTTCATCGACGACCGTCTTGGATGGCGGTGTGCTCGGTGGGTCGGGCACGGTCGCGGGCGTCACCGTGGAGGCTGGCGGCACGCTGTCGCCGGGCACGGTGCCCGCCATCGGCAGGCTGAATTCCACCGGTCCTCTGACATTCCTGCCCGGCTCGATCTACAACGTGCGGGTCACACCGACGACGAGCGATCAGACAAACATTGCCGGGACGGCGACAATCGGCGGGGGCACAGTGAACGTGCTGGCCGGCTCCGGCGTCTATCAACCGCAGAGTCGCTACGACATCCTCACAGCGAGTGGCGGTGTGAACGGGACTTTCTCCGGCGTCACGTCGAACTTGGCGTTTTTGACACCGACGTTGGCATATGATGCCGACGACGTGACGCTCGTGCTCAACCGTAACGACCTCTCGTTTGCGGCCGTGGCCGCAACGCAGAACCAGAACGCCGTTGCCAACGCGCTTACTAGAGCTTCGCCTATCGCAACCAGCGCCGCAGCCGGCTCGTTCCTGAATGCCGTCGCGAACCTTTCAGCGGCGCAAGCTCAAGCCGCCTTCGATTCGCTGTCAGGCGAAGGCATCACGGCGGCGCAGAACCTCGCCCATCGGCAATCCGAGCTCTTCAACTCCTCCATATTCGATCAAATCGCCTTATACGGTGGAGACAGTCCGGCCAATAGCGTCACCCTGTCCGACGCCCCGCCAGCATTGCCCGCAGGACTCCTCGGTTATGCGTCCCTCGCCAGCAGCCCGATCCGCCTGCGCGATCCCCTTCTTACACCTCAGCGCACGTGGCGCGCTTGGGGAACCGGCTTTGGCGGCGCGGAAAATATCGGCGGCAATGCCGGCCTCGGTAGCGCTGGGCAGACCTCGACGATCTACGGCGGCACGCTCGGCATCGATTATCAGGTAACCCCAAACTATCTCGCCGGCATCGCCATCGGCGGCTCGGAAGGCGATTTTCAGGTTAATAGCCGCTCGACCTATGGCTCGACCACGGGCGGCCATATCGCTTTTTACGATCTCGCCACCTTCGGCTCGTTCTATGGCGCCTCGTCGAGCAGCTTCTCCTATTTCGGCAACACGACAAACCGCACCGTTGCCGGATTTGGGGGGCTCGGTACTGAGGTCGAACGCGGCAATTTCGGCAGCTCCGAGATCCGCTCGCGGCTCGAGTTTGGCCGACATTATAATGTCTATGGCGGAACGCTCACGCCCTTCATCGCGCTCGAGGTCGCCGAGCTACGCTCGAATGGCTTTACCGAGTCCGCGCAATCGGGCGCGGGTCGATTCGCTCTCAACGTGTCGGGCCAAAGCCAGGCCTCGCTGCCGAGCTTTTTAGGCGCGCGCTATCAAGGTGGGATGCGGCTCGCCGACGGCCTGTTGTTCTCCCCAACGATCCAGATGGCCTACGTGCACGAGTTTGCGCCCGAGCGCTCGCAGATCGCCACTTTTGCCGCGCTGCCCGGATCGACGTTCCTCGTGGACGGTTCCCGACCAGGTCGCGACGCCGCGCAGGTCAAGGCGGGTGGCGAGTTGGCGCTGTCGTCCCGCTCCGCGCTGTTCGTCGACTTCGACGGCGAGTTCTCCGGTCAAGCGCAGGCCTACAGTGGCAAAGGTGGGTTTAAATACGTCTGGTAACTACGGTGACCGAAGGTTCGGAGCGGTCGATTCAAGAAGTATTGCCCTATCCGGTCTAACCGCTTCGAACGACCGCTTGTGAGATCGGCGTGCGGCACCTCGAACGACCACCTGGGCGCAAAACGTCACCCAGCATGCCCGATTTCGATCATGACCGTGGGCAACCACCTAGAACAGGACGAGACGAAGCCCCTCCGCCCTCACACCCCCCGATCCCGCAACACCCCGGCGATATCGTCCAAAATCGCGGGGTCCTCGATCGTCGCGGGCATGGCGTAGGGATCGCGGTCGGCGATTTTCTTCATCGTGCCGCGCAAGATTTTGCCCGAGCGCGTCTTGGGCAGCCGGTCGACGGTGATCGCGAGCTTGAACGAGGCGACCGGGCCGATCTGGTCGCGGATCAGGCGGACCGCCTCGGCTTCGATCGTCGCGTCGTCGCGCGCGACGCCGGATTTCAACACGAGGAAGCCGCACGGCGCCTCGCCCTTGATCGCATCCTTGATGCCGATCACGGCGCATTCCGCGACATCGGGATGGCTCGCCAGCACCTCTTCCATCCCGCCGGTCGACAGCCGATGGCCCGCGCAATTGATGATGTCGTCGGTGCGCCCGAGGATGAAGACATAGCCGTCCGCGTCGATCATGCCGGCATCGGACGTTTTGTAATAGCCGGGAAACTCCGCGAGATAGCTTTCGCGCATCCGCTCGTCGTCGCGCCAGAGCGTCGGCAGGCAGCCCGGAGGCAGCGGCAGCGCGATGACGAGCGAGCCCATTTTGCCGCGCGGCACGGGATGGCCGGCATCGTCGACGACCTCGAGCCTGTACCCCGGCATCGGAACCGTGGGCGACCCCGGTTTGACCGGGAGAAGGCCGAGCCCCAACGGATTCCCGGCGATGCACCAACCCGTCTCCGTCTGCCACCAATGATCGATCACGGGCAGGCCGAATTTCGCGCCCGCCCAATCCACCGTATTGGCATCGGCGCGCTCACCCGCGAGAAACAGAGCGCGCAAGCTGGAAACGTCGTATTTTTGGAACAAAGCCGCGTCCGGATCTTCCTTCCGGATCGCGCGCAGCGCCGTCGGCGCGGTGAACAGCGTGACGACCTTGTGATCCGCGCAGACCCGCCAGAACGCGCCGGCATCGGGCGTGCCGACCGGCTTGCCCTCGTAGACCACGGTCGTCGCGCCGATCAACAGCGGGCCGTAGACGATATAGGAATGGCCGACGACCCAGCCGATGTCGGAGGCGGTCCAAAACACCTCCCCCGGCGCGACATTGTAGAGATGGCTCATGGTCCATTGCAGCGCCACGAGATACCCGCCGGTATCGCGGACCACGCCCTTGGGGATCCCCGTGGTGCCGGACGTATAGAGAATATAGAGCGGATCGGTGGCGCGCATTTCCGCGCAACCCGGCGCTTTGTTCCGGTATTTGGCGTCCGCCACCGATTCCGCCCAATCGTGATCGCGGCCGGGCACGAGAGACGCTTCGAGCTGATCACGCTGAAAGACGAGAACCGCGCGCGGCCGGGCCTTGGCCAGCGCGAGGGCGTGATCGAGCAGCGGCTTGTAGGCGACGACACGGTTGGACTCGAGGCCGCACGAGGCCGTCAGGATCATTTTCGGGCCGGCATCGTCGATGCGGGTGGCGAGCTCGTGCGCGGCAAAACCGCCGAAAACGACGGAATGGATCGCCCCGATCCGCGCGCAGGCGAGCATGGCGATCAGCGCCTCGGGAATCATCGGCATGTAAATGACGACGCGGTCTCCCTTCCCGACCCCGTGCGCGACGAGAACAGCGGCGAGCATGCGCACCTGGTCGAGCAATTCGCCATAGGTGATCTCGCGCGTCAGGCCTTGAATCGGCGAATCGTGGATAATCGCGACTTGCTCGCCGCGCCCGTCGCGCACATGCCGGTCGACCGCGTTGAAACAGGCGTTGCAACTGGCATCGGGAAACCAACGGCCGTAGACGCCGGCCGTGGAATCGAAGATGCGGCGCGGTGGCGCGATCCATTCGAGGGCTTGCGCCGCTCGAGCCCAAAATCCTTCGGGATCGGCGTGCCACTGCGCGTAGACCTGGTGATAGCGGCTGGTCATGACCATTCTCCCGCCCGCATTTGACCGCTTTGTTTTTGCGCGGAGATTTCGAAAGAAGCGGTTCTGGCGGACGCCGCTATCTGGCGACTTCGCGCCCAGCGATGCAATCCGCCAATCGGCAAGGAAAGCGGGTTTATCGCCGGCTGTAGCCAATCTTGGGCTGCGGAGGCCGTGCCAGCGCGATCAAAACGATACCGAGAATGCCGGTCACCAGCCAGATCGGCGATTTGAGCAGCGGCTCGACCACCGGCGCCCACAAAAACGGCAGATGTGCTTGGACGGCCGCTTGGGCCTTGAGGAAAAGATCGGGAAACGCATTGGAGGCGAGCTGTTCGAGCGGCATCGGCGCCAACGCGCCGACCGCGATCGAGCGCGTGCCATCCACGATCAGGGCGGCGAACGCCCCGGCAAGAAGCAGAAAACCTGAAAGCCGAAAGATCAGACGCAGCATGGACCCTGCCGGAAGGTTGAGAGACCCGTGGCGCCAGAGCGGGAACCCGCTTCGCCCGGCAAGCGCATAGGCCGAGGGTGACGAACCGTCAATGCGCGACGCCTCTGGTGAGGCTTATCGAACATGTCGCGATTACAATTCGCCTTCAAACGCGATGAGCGCCTCCGCGCTTGCCGAAAGGCCGTTGCGCGACATGGCCGCGAGCAAAGCTCCCGCCGCGAGAGGCGGATTCTTGAGATCGTCGCGAAGATCGCGCAGCGCGGCCACCACCTCGTCCGGCGCGGCTTTGAAAAGGTCGAGGATAAAGGCGTCTGGATGTTGCGCCTCGATCCCGTGACATGAAAGCGGGCCGGCCGGGAAATCGCGTGGGTTGGCCGTGACAATGACGCTCGCGCCGCAATGGATCGCCGCCGCGAGCACATGCCTGTCCCCGGCATCCGGCAGCGTGATCGTGTCGATAAGATGCTCGTAACCGCTGACGCTCGCGTCATTGATGTTCTCGTCCATCAAGCGGCGCGTTCGTTCGACGGCCGCGCGCGGCAAGTCTGGCCGGTCACGCATCAGCGCACGCGTCCACGCGTCCTGGACGGCCTCCGACATGACGCCTGGAACAGGTCGTTTACCGCAAGATACATCAGGATGTTTCGAAGAAGCGCCGGATAGGGCACGCTGGCATCCAGAAACGCCAGACGGCGCGCCGCGCCCTTCATATAAGTCCAAGTTGCGGATCGATTTCCACCATTTCGCGTAGGGCGTCCCGCCGCTTGGCGCGATTACCGGCCTTGTAGGCGAGAACGTCTTGCAACGGCAGACGCCGTTGGTTGCCGACCATGCGCGAGGCAAGAAGCCCTTTGTCGATCATCCCGACAAGGAACGGGCGCGAGACATTCAACAGGTCCGCCGCCTGTTGCGTCGTGACTTCGGCTTCGACGGGAACCAGGGTGACCGCGTGTCCGGCGGCGGTTTCCTCGAGAATGTTGAACAAGAGGCGCGCCACGATCGGCGGCAAATCCAGCCCTGTCGCGTCGTCGACCTGAACTCGCACGGGCGCGCCTGGAGACGCACGCTGTTCAAGAGCGTGCCGCAGTTCCCCGGCGCGCAAAGCCTCCTGACCTGTCGGAAGGACGAGATCGATTTGATTGCGGGGCATGACGGGCACTCCTTCGCTAAGGCGTGATTATCATTTTTTGCGCAACAAGCGCAATACTCGAAACAAACGAAACGCCAACCTTGCTCCCGCAATTGTCGAAATGCTTTTTCCGATTTTCGCGCCGAAACGCGTACCGATCCCCGCCTTGCTCTCGGACGCGTCCACCGGTATAGAGCGCAGCTTGCGTCCGTTTCCGACACCCCTGGAGGCGTGGGCGCAAGCATCACACTAAAGCAAGGAACACCAGATGGCCGAGACAAAGTCTTTGGCGGCCTCGGTGCGCAGTGGGACAGGCAAGGGGGCCGCCCGCAGTGTTCGCCGTGAGGGTCGTATACCAGGCGTGATTTACGGGGGCGGTGATCCGCCAGCCGCGATCTCGCTTTCATTCCGGGACGTGAACAAGGTGATTTACGCCGGTCACTTCCTGACGACGATTTTCGAAATCGACGTCGATGGCGCGAAAGAGCGGGTCATTCCGCGCGACTATCAGCTCGATCCGATCAAGGATCGCCCGCTGCATGTTGATTTTCTTCGCCTCAAGGCCGGCACGCTGTTGCGCGTCGATATTCCCGTGGTGGTCACCGGGGCCGAAACCTCGCCTGGCGTGAAGCTCGGCGGCGTGGTCAACCTGGTCCAGCATTCGCTCGACCTCCGGGTCGGCGCCGATGCGATCCCGGAAAATGTCACGATCGACATTTCGAAGCTCGGCATCAACGATTCCGTGCATCTGTCCGACGTGACGCTTCCGGCCGGCGCGCGCGCGGCCCAGCGCGGCGCCAATTACACGATCATCACCATCGCCCCGCCCGCCGAGGCCGAGGATGAACCGGCAGCCGCCGCGGCCGCCGCCGCGCCGGCAGCCAAGGGCGCTCCGGCCGCCAAGGGCGCGCCAGCGGCCAAGGGGGCTCCGGCCGCCAAGGCCGCCCCCGCTCCGGCGCCGAAAAAGAAGTAAATCTGAAATGACCGCCCGCGCCGACTTCGCGCGGGCGGCTTTTGCCGGACAGCCCCCATGCTTCTCTTCGCCGGTCTCGGCAATCCCGGTCGCCAGCACGCGGGACAACGGCACAATATCGGCTTCATGGCGCTGGACGCGATCGCCCGCGCGCATCACGCCTCCCCCTTCAGGCCAAAATTCCAAGGTCTCGTGAGCGAGGCGCAGATTGCCGCGACGCGCGTGATCTTGCTGAAGCCAGAAACCTTCATGAACGAATCGGGCCGCTCGGTCCGCGAGGCGCTGAATTTTTATAAATTGACGCCCGCCGATCTGACCGTCTTCCACGACGAACTCGATATTGCCCCCGGCACGATGCGGGTGAAGACCGGCGGCGGCAATGCGGGCCATAACGGCTTGCGCTCGATCAGCGCCGAAGTCGGCAACGACTACCGCCGCGTCCGCCTCGGCATCGGCCATCCCGGCGCCAAGCACCTGGTGTTGAATTACGTGCTCGGAGATTTCGCCAAGAGCGAGCACGGCTGGCTCGAGGTTCTGTGCGACGCCGTCGCGGCGCAGGCGGCCGAACTCGTGAAAGGCGACGACGCCGCGTTTCAGGCCAAGGTCAATCTCAGGCTGGGGGCCGCCGGGTTCGCTTGATTTCAACTTTTCCCTATTTTTCCGTGACTTACATCAAAAAAATTCGAGCCGTTTGGCCCACTTCAAATAGACAATTTTTGTTCATTTTATATTCGGGCCTCAACGGAAGAACAATACGCACTCACTTTCTTTGAGCGCCCCGCCCATCTTAGCAGTCGAAAAAGATTGTTTAATCTATTATGCTACCGAAAGTAGCGATTTATACCGGATTAATTTGCCCAGCGTTAAATGGCACGCACTATTCGTATCGCCGAAAATGGCGAGACAACTCTTCATTAATGTTCTGTCTGTAACCATTAGATAACGCGGTCATTCTATCTCAAGTGCGGAACTGCCAGCTCACGTTCGGCCGTCATTGTGGCCAGACAAAAGTCTCGTTCACGAATTTTCAAATAGAACGGCAAGTATTCAAACGGCTCACTTTGGTCAGAAGGAACTATCATGTTTGGTTTAAACGTAGGCTCCGGCCACGATGCAAAACTAGTGCTCGAAGCGCTCAGCCGCTCGCTCGGTATCATTGAATTCGACCTGAACGGCACCGTACTGACCGCCAATGAGAATTTCGGCAAGGTCCTGGGCTATACGCTCGCCGAGATGAAGGGCCAGCATCATAGCAAGTTCGTCGAGCCCGCCTTTGCGCAGAGCGCGGAATATCGGGAATTCTGGGCCAAGCTTAGCCGCGGCGAATTCGACGCGCGGGAATATAAACGGATTGGCAAGGGCGGCCGCGAAGTCTGGATTCAGGCCTCTTACAATCCCGTCACGAACTCCAGCGGCAAAGTCCTCAAAGTGGTGAAGGTCGCGACCGATATCACGGCGGAAAAGCTCGAGAAGGCCGAGTTCGCGGGCAAGCTCAACGCGATTTCACGGGCTCAGGCCGTGATCGAATTCCTGCCCAGCGGCGAGATCATCACCGCCAACGAAAACTTCCTCGGGGTGGTCGGCTATCGCCTCGACGAGGTCAAGGGACGACATCACCGCATATTCGTCGAAAGCGCATACGGACAATCCCACGAATATCAAGATTTCTGGGCGAAACTGAACCGTGGCGAATTTATCGCCGCCGAGTTCATGCGTGTCGCCAAGGGCGGGAAACAAGTCTGGCTTCAAGCATCCTATAACCCGATCTTCGACATGAACGGAAAGGTCGTCAAGGTGGTCAAATTCGCCACTGACGTGACAGAGCGCGTGCGCGCGGTCAGCGAAATCGCCGCTGGACTGCACGAACTCGCCAGCAACAATCTCGACACGCAGCTCACGACGCCGTTTAGCCAGGAGTTCGAAAAGCTCCGCGCGGATTTCAACGCATCGCTCGAGAAAATCCGATCCTCGATGAGCGAAATTTCCGAGAGCGCCACGGCCATGCAATCGGGAACGCACGAGATTTCGACGGCGGCCGACGATTTGGCGCGGCGCACCGAGCAGCAGGCCGCGAGCCTCGAGGAAACCGCCGCCGCGCTCGGCGCGATCACCGAAACGGTCAAGAAATCGGCCGCCGGCGCGAGCCATGCGCGCGAGAT
>JARLIW010000126.1 GCA_031291515.1 Beijerinckiaceae bacterium
GCGACGATGATGAACTCGCGCGTCGTGGACATGCCGGCGGTGCTATAGGTGATACATTCGGTCAGAATATCGATCACGGACCATTTTTGCGCGACGAGATGCGACAGCAAATCCTCGCGGGGCGCGCGCTTGCGCGCCTTGATCGCGGGGCGCACGTCGAGAAAATAAACCAGGAACAAATTGACCTGGCTCGTCACGACGAAGACTAGGATGTCCCACCAGTTCGCCTTGACCGGAATCTCGTTGGTAAAGAAACGGCTGAGACGGTTGCCGATGCCCGGCAGCAGACTCTCCGTCAAGCCGGTGATCTCGGCGGCGACGGCGACGGACAGGTCGAGGCTCATGTCGTCGAGCGTGGCGCGCTTGTCCGTCACGAGTTTTTGAACCAGACGCAGACTCAGGTCGCTCATCAGGGTGCGATAGCGACCGGCGACGACGGCGGGGGCGAAAAACCGCGCGACGGCCGAGCGCTGCCGCCGATGGTCCTCGCCATCCTTGAACAGGATCGAGGTATTCTTCTGCGGCAAACGCGCGACCATATCCGCATTGAAACCGGCTTGTTTCAAGTTGCGCCCGCGCAAAATTTGGCTTGCGAGATCGAAGCCGGTGATTTTGACGGAGCCATCGGGCCGCCGCCGCAAAACGTCGCGTGGCGAGCCGGCGACCGGGCAGGTGGCGCCAGGCGCCGCCGTTTTGCGCTCGTCCCCCTCGGGCGGGCGGGAAAAGGACGAGGTGGAGGCGTTTGGGGACAAGCCACTCATTCGAAATCGGAACCCTGGTCCCGCGCAAGGAACCGCAACTCGCAACTATGAAAACGCATCGATTTTCGTGGCCCTTTGTGACGACCCCAATCGGATCACAATTGTTATGAACAGCTCATGCGGACGCCAGATGGCGCTCCGACGGCTAGCCCAGATGCTTGCCGAAAAACGCTAACGTGCGGCTCCACGCAAGATCCGCGCTAGCTTTATCGTAGCTGCCACGTTCATCGCAATTAAAACCGTGGCCCGCGTCATAGACGTAGATGGCGATCTCGGGGTGAGCCCGGCCGATCTTTTCGACGTCGCCGAGCGGAATATGTTCGTCCTTGGCGCCGAAATGCAGTTCGACGGGGACATGGAGCGTCGCCCCGAGGTCCTTGGCGATCGTGCCGCCGTAATAGCCCACCGCCGCCGTGATCGCGCCCGGATGCGCCGCCGCGGCATAGGCCAGCGAACCGCCCCAGCAAAAGCCCACGACTCCGACCTTGCCGCCCTCGGCCGCGACGGCGACCGCCGCCGCGATGTCATGCAACGCGGCGGGCGTGGGAGACTTTTGCGCCAGCGCATAGCCTCGGGCGATCCCATCGCCGTCATAGGCCAGTTCGACGTTCTTTTCGACGCGGTCGAAAAGCGCCGGCGCCACGGCGAGATAGCCCGCCACCGCGAACCTGTCCGCGACCGCGCGGATATGATGATTGACGCCAAAAATCTCCTGCACCACGACGATCCCCCCCTTGGGGGTCCCGGACGGCCGCGCCCGATAGGCCGAAATTGCCGCGCCATCGGCGGTCGTCAGCGTGATCGTCTCGCCCATCATGATCTCCTGTTGCAGGGCCATCACCCAAGCCTCGGCTTTTGCCGTACAGCGTGAAGAGCCTTATAAAAGGTCGGGAGCGAAAGCCAAATCCGGCGGATTCAAAAGATCCCGACGAACTCTAAAATGAACTTTAGCGCCGGAATATGGCGGGGCGGCAACGCCAGAAAGGTTCGGCCTTGGCCGCAAGTCACGATATCATCTTGATTGCGGGCGTGCTTTGCCTGTTTGCCATCCTTGCCGGACTTTTTTCCGCCCGCGTCGGCACCCCCTTGCTGCTGGTTTTCATCGCGGTCGGCATGCTCGCCGGCGAGGACGGGCCGGGCCGGATCCGGTTCGACGACTTCGAAGTGGCCTATTTGACCGGCAGTATCGCGCTTGCGGCGATTTTGTTTCAAGGTGGCCTCAGCACCGAACGGCATATGATTCGGCAAGCCTTCTGGCCGTCGGCGGCTTTGGCGACCGTCGGAGTCGCGATCAGCGCTGGCATCGTTGGGGCCGCGGCCCGGTGGCTCTTTGGCTTCGCATGGCCCGAGGCCTTTCTGCTCGGGGCGGTGACGGCGCCGACCGATGCGGCGGCTGTTTCCGTGCTCCTTCGCCTTTCCCGCGCGGCGGTCCCATCGCGGGTGACCGCGGCGCTCGAAGTGGAGTCGGGGCTCAACGACCCCATGAGTGTCTTCTTGACGGTGGGTCTCGTCGAAATCCTGGTGTCGCCGCACGGCCTGCCGCTCGAAGACGCCGCGCTGTTGTTTCTCAAGGAAATGGGCGGCGGCGCGGTGATCGGCCTCGCCAGTGGTTACGCCCTGCAATGGCTGTTCAAGCGGCTGAAAACCGAACGATCGATATTTCCGGTGGTCGCCGTCGGAGGCGCCCTCGCGATTTTCGGCGGCGCGCAAGTTCTCGGCGCAAGCGGTTTTCTGGCCATCTATCTCGCGGGCGTCATCACCGGCAATTCCGAACATCCCGCGCGGGAAATCGTCGCATCCTTCTTCGAGGCCCTGAGCTGGCTTGCGCAGATCATCCTGTTTCTCATGCTCGGCCTCTTGGTAACCCCGCACGAGCTTTCGCCGTTGATTTTGCCGGCCCTTGCGCTGGCCGGGGTGCTGATCTTTCTCGCCCGGCCCGCCGCGGTGGCGGTTTGCTTGCTGCCCTTCCGCTGGCGGCCGCGAGAGGCCGCTTTCATATCCTGGGTCGGTCTGCGCGGCGCGGTGCCGATTTATCTCACCATCATCCCGCTGCTCGCCGGGGCTAGGGCCGGCCAGGAGATGTTCAACATCGTATTCGTCGTCGTGATTCTGTCCGTCGCGGTGCAAGGATGGACCATCGCGCCGGCCGCCCGTCTGCTGCGCTTGACGGCGGATTAGGCTCGACCGGCCGGCGCGGCGATCCGGCATCTCCCTGTCACGAATTTGGAAAAACCGTGGTCAACCGCGCCCGCGATCCAAGCTTGGCCACCCGTCTGTTGCATCCCCGGCGTAGTCGCGTAGACTATGCTTTTCCATCAGGATAACGCGCGATGGTGGTGCGAATCGCGACGGTCGCCTTCGAAGGAATCGAAGCGCGGCCGGTCGATGTTCAAGTGCAGATCGCGCCCGGCAATGTGGTTTTCACGGTTGTCGGGCTCGGCGATAAAGCCGTCGCGGAATCGCGCGAGCGGGTGCGCTCCGCCCTGATCGCCTCGGGGCTCGCGCTGCCAGCCAAGCGCATCACGGTCAATCTCGCGCCGGCCGACTTGCCCAAGGAGGGCAGCCATTACGATTTGCCGATCGCGCTCGGCATCATGGCGGCGATCGGCGCGATTCCGGCCGACATGCTCTCGTCTTATCTGGTCCTCGGCGAACTCGCGCTCGACGGCACGATCACCTCGGTGGCCGGCGTGCTGCCCGCCGCGATCGCGGCCAATAGCCAGGGTCTCGGCCTGATTTGCCCCAAAAATTGCGGTCCCGAGGCGGCTTGGGCGTCGGAGACGCTCGACGTGCTGGCCCCCGCGTCCTTGATCCAGCTCGCCAATCATTTCAAGGGCACGCAGGTGCTCGCCCGGCCCCGTCCCGCCATCTTTCCCGCGAGCGGGCGGATGCCCGATCTGGGCGACATCAAGGGGCAGGAAAGCGCCAAGCGGGCGCTCGAAATCGCCGCCGCCGGGGGGCATAATATTTTGTTCAACGGGCCGCCCGGCTCGGGAAAATCGATGCTCGCGGCGTGCCTGCCGTCGATCCTGCCGCCGATGACGCCGGCCGAATTGCTCGAGGTCTCGCTCGTGCATTCGATTGCCGGCGCGCTCGCCAACGGCCAGTTGACCGATCGGCGGCCGTTCCGGGCTCCGCATCATTCAGCCTCGATGCCGGCCTTGGTGGGCGGCGGCACCCATGCGCGGCCGGGCGAGATTTCGCTGGCCCATAACGGCGTGCTGTTTCTCGACGAATTGCCGGAATTTCAGGCCCAGGTGCTCGACAGTCTGCGCCAGCCCCTCGAGCTCGGCGAGGTGATGGTCGCGCGCGCCAATCATCGCGTGACCTATCCCGCGCGATTCCAGCTTGTCGCCGCGATGAATCCGTGCCGCTGCGGCCATGCGCTGGATCCAGGCTTTGCCTGCAACCGCCAGCCCAATGCGCGCTGCATCGCGCAATATCAGGCGCGGCTGTCAGGCCCGCTGCTCGACCGGATCGATCTCCATATCGAGGTCGCGGCCGTGAGCGCCGCCGATTTGATGCTGCCGACGCCAGCCGAAGGGTCGGCGGCGGTCGCGCTTCGCGTCGCCGCCGCGCGCGAGCGCCAAAGGCTGCGCTATACCGCGCTCGGCCTGCCGCATGTCACCTGCAACGCCGCAGCTCCACCCGCGATCATCGAGAGCATCGGCCGGCCCGATCCCGCGGGACTGGAGCTCATCCGCGACGCGTCCGAGCGCTTGCGCCTATCCGCGCGCGGCTTCCATCGCCTGCTCAAACTCGCCCGCACCATCGCCGATTTGGATGGCGCCGAAACCGTGTCGAGCCTGCATATGGCGGAAGCTCTGTCCTACCGGACCGATTACACCGGGCAACAGAACGCGGCCTGAGCCATCAGCTCGGGCGGACGACCGATTTCGCCGCCCTTCACGACGAACGCGTCGCGATCTCCTCAAGGCTTGGCCGACCTCTCGCGCTTAAAACTCAGAAACCGCGCCACGGCCGCATCAGCCAATGCGTCCATGTCGAACAACCCATCGAGCGACCGGCTGAATCCAGATTTCGCGATTCGCATGACGTCGCTGGCGAGAGACCGGCGATCGTCCTCATTCAATTCCATCATCGCGCCGACCGTCGCGATGGCCTTCCGCGTCGCGTCATGAAGGATCGAGGCTTCACTCGGCTGGAACACGTTCGACGGGAAGATAAGGTCTTCGAACATTGGGCCTCTTAGCTTTGCCGCGGCGAGCGCACGCCAGCTCGGCACAACGAATGCTCCGGAGATGAGTCACCATGATGACGAGGGCGTCATGGCCGAGACGGATAGGAATCCAGGCGATCGATTCGTTGGCGCGCCGCGCGAAGTCGAGCAGAAGACGGAAGCGCTCCCACGACTAAAACTCCAGCCGTGTCCTCTCATAAACCACTCCGCCCGGCGTCTCAATTTGTCCTATGACAGGCGTCCGGAAGTCGGAGCGCTCATGCGAGAGGCGAGTCCGCGTGGGTCAAACTCCGCTCCAGCGTGAAGCGGAACGTCGTCCCGTGATCGACGGCGCTGCTGACCGTCAGCTCGCCGCCGAGCCGTTCCACGAGGTCGCGGCACAAAAGCAGGCCAAAACCGCTGCCCGGCTCACCTTCGGTTCCCCGCGTGGAACTGCGCTTGTCCAGTTTGAACAGGCGGGAAACCTGTTCGAACGGCATGCCGACGCCCGTATCGGTAATTTCGATCTCGACGACATGTTCGCGCCGGTTCGCGGTAATTGTGATCGTCCCGGCGGGCCGGGTGAACTTGACCGCGTTGCTGACGAGATTGCGCAGGATCGCCGCCAGCATGTCGCGATTCGCGCGCACGTGGATGTCCGCGCAGTGGACAAGGACAGATATGTTCTTTGCGGCAGCTGGCTCTTCCGCGCCCTCGACCACCTCGCGCGCGATTTCCCCGAGGTCCACGCCGACCAGCGAGGTCGCCGTCGTTTCCATTTGCACGCTCGCCCAGGAGAACAGACCTTCCATCAAGGCAAAGGCTTGGCCCGCCGCCGCCGTGAGGCCTCGAGCGTAGCGCTGGACCGACGCGATGTTCCCCTCGGAAACGGCTTTGTCCAAAAGCGTCGAGAGGCCTAGCAACGCCTGGAAAGGGTTGCGGAGATCGTGACCAATGACCGAAAACAGAAAAGCCATTTGCCGGTTCAAGGCGTCGAGCGCGCGCGATTTTTCCTCCGCCTCGCGGCGCGCCGTCTTGACTTCGGCCAAAAACTCCCGCCGCGCCTTCGCATAGCGGATGGCCCGGGCGAGACTCGAGGGCGTGACCTCGGCCTTGGTCAGATAGTCGAGCGCTCCCGCGCGCATGAAGCGAATGGCAATCTCGGGGTCGGCCTCGCCCGTCAACATCAAGACCGAGTGGCCGCCGCCCTCGGGCGACAACAAAGCCGTCAATAATTCGAAAGTGTCGACGTCGGGAAGGCGGTAATCGAGCAGCACGTAATCGAACGCCTGTTCCTTGGCGCGACGAAGGCCGTCCACGCCGTCCACCGCTTCGACGAGGTCGTGAACGAGGGTGGATTTTTCAAGGGCTTTCCGCACCATCATCCGATCGACCTTGTCGTCATCGATCAAGAGAATGTGGGTTGGAATTGTCATGTCGCTACTCGGGAAATTCGACGATCTTCCAATAGTGCTCCATCAGCGCCACGGCCTGCATGAAGGTGTTGGCCGGATCCTGCTTGACGATATATCCTGCGACATTCTGAGCGTAGGCGCGAGCCTTGTCTTCCTCGGCCTTCGATGTCGTGATCATAAAAACGACCGACCTTTTCAAATCCTCGTCGGCACGGATTGCCTCGAGGAACTCAAGTCCGTTCATACGCGGCATGTTTAAATCGAGCAAGATCAGATATGGTTTAGAAAGTTTGGGGCGGCCATTCTCGCCGCGCAGGACTTCGAGGGCTTCGATTCCGTCTCGCGCGACGGTGATCGGATTGCCGATCCGGCTTTTTTTGAATGCGCGTTTCAGCCCCTGGACATCGATTTCATCGTCGTCAACCAGCAGCAAATTCACCATCGATGCCATATGTGTTTTCCTGCCTGTCATGTGGCCAAGTGAAGTGCACGGAGAGGCCTTGCCCCGCGCGTCCCTCGGTCAGCCAAATCGTGCCGCCTTGACGCTCGACCAACTTCTTGACGATCGCAAGTCCCATTCCGCTTCCTTCGACCTCATCGCGCGGTTTCAGCGTTTGAAACATGCCGAAGACGCGCTCGCGAAAACGCTCGGGGATGCCCGGCCCGTCGTCCGTAACCGTAAATTCCAGGACGTCTGGAAGGGTAAGCGCGTCGATCCACACATGCCCAGTCGCCGGACGGTCGTGGTGCTTGATCGCGTTGCCGATCAGATTCTGCACGACCTGAGTGAGAGGCGCGCGAGCGGTCTCGAAGGTGGGCAGAGACTCGTTTCCGATGATGCTGAAACCCGGCGGCGGGCTGACGAGAAGGGCGAGCTCCTCGACCAGCTTTTTCGTATCGACGAGACCACGGGTCGCATCGCCCATTCCCGCGCGGGAATAGGCGAGCAGATCGTCCAACAGGCTCTCCAAACGCCGAACGCGGCCTTTCAAAAGGTCCATGTTGACCCGCGTGTCGTCACTGAGCGAGGGTTCTAGATCTTCCTCGATCCAGGTCACCAGGTTCTCGATGCCTCGCAAGGGCGCCTTCAGATCGTGCGAGGCCACATAGGCGAACTGCTCGAGCTCCTCGTTGGAACGCAGGAGATCCCGCGCCTGCTGCTCGAGGCGAAATTCCATTTGCTTGCGGCCGGTGACATCGATGCGGATCGACGCGTAACCAATCAGTTTCGCGCGTTCGCCGATGATCGGAACGATCGTCGTATCGACCCAATAGAATGAACCGTCTTTCGCGCGGTTCTGGATTTCGCCACGCCACTTTTTTCCCCTGGCGATGTCTCGGTACATATCGGTGAAAAACGAGCGCGGATGAAATCCCGAATTCAGAATTCGATGGTTTGCGCCAACGAGCTCGGCCAGCGAATATTTCGATAATTGCACGAACCCGTGGTTTGCATATTTTATGATACCTTTTACATCGGTAATCGCGATGATGGCATTTTCGTCGAGCACGCTGTAGCAAATATTCTGCGCGAAAATCGACTGAAACTGTTCGTCGGTCAACTCGCCCTTGAAGGGGTTTTCGTACAAACTACTGGGGAGAAAGTTTGGCATCATGCTGGTGCTTCTCCTTCTGTTGCCGGGCCCAGGCAGCCAAACGAGCTTCCGATCGGCGCGCTAGCCTTTTCCCGGTGGCCGCCAGTTTCGACCCTATCTTGCGACAGTGAAGCTCACCAGCCAATCCTAAACAGAGGTCGCGGGCAATAGGCGACGAGTCCATGGACGAGCGCGCGAAAGCCGAACGCGCTCGTCCAAATCGGACAAGTTTGCGCATTCCTTGATCGAGGACATGCGCTAACTTCTTAAAAAGAGGCCGATTTCTTGCCGCTTGGGTGATACCACGAAAGCGGAACATCCTTGCCGCGGCCGGCAGGCGGCTTCGTTCCAGGGATCACGTTTTGTTTTACGGCCGGTCCGGGGGGAACGAGGAGCGAGCCGGGCCGAGAGCCCGGCGGCCCGACGTGAAACAATGCCGACCCGCCGATTCTCGCGTCCGGCGGCCTTGTGCCGCGGGACGGACCCGCTCAGCCTTGCGACGGCGCGCCGATCACCGTGACCGCGCGGCGATTTTGCGACCAGCAGGAAATATCGTTGCAAGTCGCGACCGGGTGTTCCTTGCCGTAGCTGATGGTGCGGATACGGCTGGCGGGAATGCCGCGCGCGATCAGATATTGCTTGGTCGATTCCGCGCGGCGGGCGCCGAGCGCGAAATTATATTCGCGCGTGCCGCGTTCGTCGGCATGGCCTTCGACGGTGATTTCGCCGCGGTTATATTGCTGCAACCAGCGGGCCTGACCGTCGAGCGTCGCTTGGGCCTTGGGCGTCAGATCGGTCTGGTCGCTTTCAAAAAACACGCGATCGCCGATATTTTGCGCAAAATCCTCGGCGCTGCCGGGAATGGCGCGCCCATGACCGCCCGCGCCGCCCATGCCCGCCAAGCCGTCCTCGCCCGGCGTCTTGGCGCAAGCGCCGATCGAAAGCGCCAAACAGACGATCGCCGCGATTTTCAGGCGGCCCGCATTTTCGTAAAGGCCCATGGCCTGTCCTCCCAACCGATAACTCGAACCTTGTGGTAACCCGCGATGGTTAAGCGAAGGTTCTGTCAACCTTGCTGGAGCGTTATCGAAGCGTGTTGTATTGTCGCAAATGCCGAGCATGGTTAATGCCCTGTTAATGGCCGTATTGCGGCATCTGTCATGGAATAGGACGGCCCGTGACATTTCGAGACCAGGCCCGCGCCGAGGCGCGTTAGTCCAAAATGACTGAACGTTATTGAAAAACTAAACGTTAGGAACAATCTGCGCCTTTTCTATCCATCGTCGAAACGAAAGCCCGCGGCATGCACACGATCGAACCAGAGGTCGAGACGTTGGAGCCAGAGATCGGCGCGTCCGCGCGGGCGTTGCCGCCCTTGGCCTTCGGCTTGGAGCGGCTGGGCCTCGTCTCGCTCCGCGTCCCCTATTTGCTGCTGATCGTCTTTATCATTTTGGGCACGGGGGCATTCCTCGGGATCGAGCGTCTCAAAGTCGACGATTCGCTGAGCCAGTTGTTCCGTTCCGACACGCCGCAATTCCGCCAGTACGAGGCGGTGACCCGCGATTTCCCCTCGAGTGAATATGACGTTCTGGTCGTCGTGCAAGGCAAGGGCCTGCTCGACCGCGAGCCGCTGGAGAAACTTCGCGATCTCGTGACCGATCTCCAACTGATCGACGACACGCGCGGGATTATTTCGCTATTTTCCGCGCGGCAGCCGCCCGACAACGGGGCAATTCCGCCGCCCCTCTTCCCAGAGACGCTTCCGCAGGGACAAGCCTATCGCGACTTGATCGCCAAGGTCCGCGCCAACGAACTGATCAACGGCAAGCTTCTCTCCACCGACGGACAATTGGCGCTGATCGTCTTGGCCCTCAAACCCGATGCGGCGGGAAGTCAAGGCGCGGGTCCCGTCGTCGCGGAAATTCGCAAAACCGTGAACGAAGATCTCGCGGGCTCCGGACTTACGGCCGAACTTGCCGGCGTGCCGGTGATGCAGCTCGAAATCCATAATTCGGTCGAGCGCGACCGCGTGATTTACAATGCGATCGGCTTTATCGCGGGCTGTCTGATCGCCATTCTTTTCTTCCGCCGCGTGTCGTTCATGATCGTCGCGGCCGGCCCCCCGCTTGCCGCGATCCTGCTTTCGGTCGGAGCCCTCGGCTGGCTCGATTTCCGGCTCAACATTTTTCTCAACGTGATGACGCCGCTGATTATGGTGATCAGTTTCTCGGATTCGATGCAATTGACCTTCGCGATCCGCGACCGGCTGGTCGGCGGCGCCAGCAAGCCGGAGGCGATCGGCGGCGCTTTGGCGGTCGTGGGGCCCGCCTGCGTGCTGACCCACGCGACCGCCATGGTCTCCTTCGTGGCCTTGCTCTTCTCCGATTCCGATTTGATCCGGACGTTTGGCGAGGCTGGCCTCGTGACGACGGCCATCGCGCTCCTGACCGTTTTGATCTTTTTGCCCCTGCTCGCGATTTTGCTGGTGCGCGGCGAAGCCAAGCTCGCCACGAGCGCGCCGCGCGCGGACTTTGCGATCAACGCGCTGCGAGCGTTTTGCGGCTGGATCGCGCTCCGCATGGTCTCGCGCCCCGGACTCTATAGCCTCCTCGGCGTCGCCGCCGTCGTCGCCCTGTCGCTCGTCTATGTCAATCTCGAACCGCGTTATCGCTTGGCCGAGCAGGTGCCGAACAACGAACAGGCGGTGACCGCGAACGGCAGCCTCGATCAAAAGCTGACCGGCGCCAATCCGGTCGATATTCTGATCGAGATCCCCGAGGGCGAGGATCTCTATTCGCCCGCGACGCTCGCGACGATCGAAGCCGTTCAGCGGACGGCCGAGACGGAAAAGGGCATTGGCAACGTCTTTTCCCTCCAGACCTTGCGCGATTGGCTCGCGCAAAAGCTCGGCAAGACCGATGTCAAAACCTTGCGAGACTATGCTGGGCAACTGCCAAAACCATTGGCCCGCCGCTATATTTCCGAAGATCAGCGAGCGGTGCTCGTGTCGGGCCGCATTCCCGACATCGATGCGAGCCAGCTTCTCCCCATCGTCGACCGGCTCGATCAACGGCTCGCCACGGTGCGCGCGGCGCATCCCGGCTACAAGATTTCGGTGACCGGCCTCGCGGTCATCGCGGCGCGCAACAGCGCGGCGATGATCGAGCGCTTGAGCCGCGGCTTGACGATCGAGATCGTCTTCGTCGCGGCTTTCATCGGGCTCGCGTTCCGCTCCTGGGTGGTGATGCTGCTGTCGATCCTGCCCGGCATTTTCCCGATCGTCGCCTCGGGGACGCTGCTCTATTTCATGGGCGAGGGCCTGCAGTTCGCGAGCGTCGTGGCCTTGACCATCTCGTTCGGACTGGGCCTCAGCGCGACGATCCATTTCCTCAACCGGTTGCGGCTCGAAGAGCGGCCCGGCGAAGACGGCGCGCTTTCGGTCGAGCGCGCGACGATCCTGGTCGGACCGGCGCTGATCCTGACCTCCGTGGTGCTCGCCTGCGGCCTAGCGGTCACGTCCTTTTCGAACTTGCCGATGCTGCGTCTGTTTGGCTGGCTCAGCGCCTTCGCCATGATCGCGGCTCTAGTGGCGGACCTTTTGATCCTGCGCCCCACGGCGATGTTCTTGCGAAGCCTGACGCAGCGTTGGCGGCGGGTGCTCTAAGCCGGCGCGATGCGACATTTCTCGTCGCGTGGGATTTCCGAGAGCATGTCCCGAAAAGTTGAAGACTTTTCGGGACATGCTCTGTCTTCTTAAAATAAGAGCGATTTCTTCCCATTGGGGGCGATTTCACCCAAGCGGAAGGCCCTCAATGCGACAAGAAATCGCCTCTTTCAAATAACGGGCAGGTCCGTTTATTGCTTCGACATCGTGACGGACACATCCGTGATATCCGTCCCGGTCGGCCGGATTTGAACGGATTGCCTGGCGCCGCGCGAGGCGATTCCGACGCCCGCGGTGAATCCGACACCGTCCACGACGGCGGAAATTTGCTTGGGATCGATACGCCCGGTCACCTGGCCGCTGACGTTGCGCGTGAGTTCCGTCCACGTGCCGCTCAGCGTGCCGCCCTGCGCGACGATATCGCTCAGAACATTGAATTTGTAGCTATCGCTGGCGCAGGTCAGATCTTGCCGCAAGGCGGTGCCGCCGGCCGAAATTTGATACCGGGCCTTGCAGCGAAGCCGCTCCCGCGTCCCGTCCTTGACCGTGACCGTCCCCGATCCCGTCCAAGAGCCGTCAAAAACGCCAAATGGCCCGTCCACCGCGGCGACCGCCGGCGTGATGACCGACCCCATGGCCAGGATGACAGTAGCGCAAACGATCCCGGAGACCTTACCCATAGCGTGATTCCCCTTGTGCCGAATGGCGGATGATCTCGCGGGAACACCGCTCGACCTTAGCTGGTTCCCAGCAGTCCCGTGGCCCTGTTATAGATAAGGACTTTTGACGATTTCAAGAAGGCCCGCCGTGAGGCGGAGAAGAAAACCAGCTTATTGCGCGGCGGGCGAGCCGTTAGGCCGATTTCGCCCGGACAAACCCCAAAATATCCTTCACCTCGTTCATCGTCTTGCGCGCGATCGCATCCGCCCGCTCGGCGCCGTCGCACAAGATCGCGTCGATATGGGCGGGGTCGGCGACCAGGCGCTTCATGCCGGCGGTGACCGGGCCGAGCGAGGCGACGGCGAGATCGACCAGCGCGGTTTTGAAGGTCGAGAAATTGGCATTGCCGAAATCCGCCAACACGCCGGCCTTGGTGCTCCCTTGGAGGGCCGCGAAAATGCCGACGAGATTATCGGCCTCGGGCCGGCCGGCGAGTCCCGCCGTCTCGGAGGGCAGCGGTTCGGGATCGGTCTTGGCCTTGCGGATTTTCGACGCGATCGTGTCGGCATCGTCGGACAGGTTGATACGGGAATTGTCCGACGGATCCGATTTCGACATTTTCTTGGCGCCGTCGCGCAGGCTCATGACGCGCGTCGCCGGCCCCTGGATCAGCGGCTCCGGCTGCGGAAAGAACGTCTCGCCGAGCCCCAGCGCCGCGATACTTTCCGAATAATCGAGGTTGAACTTTTGCGCGACGTCGCGCGCGAGCTCGAGATGCTGCTTCTGGTCCTCGCCGACCGGCACATGGGTCGCTTTATATACGAGAATATCCGCCGCCATCAGCACGGGATAGGCGTAGAGGCCGACCGACGCCGCCTCGCGGTCCTTGCCAGCCTTTTCCTTGAACTGCGTCATCCGGTTCATCCAGCCGATCCGCGCGACGCAATTCAACACCCAGGCGAGTTCGGCATGGGCCGAAACCTGGCTCTGGTTGAAGACGATATGCTTCACCGGATCGATCCCGGCGGCGATGAAGGCCGCCGTGACTTCCCGGATGCTCGATTTGAGCGCCTTGGGGTCCTGCGGGACGGTGATGGCGTGCAAGTCCACGACGCAGAACACGCAGTCGTGCGTCTGCTGCAAGTCGACAAATTTGGTGATCGCGCCGAGGTAATTGCCGAGATGCAAGTTCCCGGTTGGCTGAACGCCGGAAAAGACGCGTTGCGGAAAGTTGCTCATCGCGGAAAGACGGCCCCAGGATCAAAGAGAAGGCGCCGCTTATCCCGCGCGGGGCCGCGCTTGGCAAGTTTTTATGCGCGAACCGCGTGGGACCGCTCACCAATCGATCGGTTTGCCCCGATAGTCGAGGTAAACACAGCCGGGCTTCCCCGCGCGGCCGGCGATCACCTCGACCATGCCCGCCACGCTCTGTTCGATATCGATCGCCGCGTTCGAGCCGCCCATATCCGTGCGAACCCAGCCCGGATGCAGCGCGACGAGCGACCGGTCGCGGTTGCGGGCGGAAAAGCTACGCAGCAACGAATTGAGCGCGGCCTTGCTCGCGCGGTAGACCTCGGTGCCGCCGCTCGTATTGCCGCTGACGCTGCCGAGAGCCGAGGATAGGGCCACGATGACCCCGGATGGGGCGACGAGCGAGGCGAAGGTCTCGATGATCCGCAACGGCGCGAGCGCGTTGGTCGCCATCTCCAACGCGAAAGCCTCCGCCGCGACATCGGCCGAAGTCGCGGACTTGCAAGTGGACACGCCGGCGGAGACGAACAGAAGATCGAGCGTCTCGCCCGCCAAGCGCTCGCGCAAGGCCGCGATCCCGGCTTCGTCCGTGACATCGAGCGTTTCGATAACGAGCCGGTCGCCGGCCGTGGCGCTCAGCGCCTCGAGCGCGGTCGCCCCCCCGCGCCGCGTCGCGATGACCCGCCAGCCCTGGGCAAGATAGGCGGTGACAAGTCCGAGCCCGAGGCCGCGCGACGCGCCGATGATCAGCGCTGTACGTAAATTTTGAGACAAACGACCCTCCTCGTGTTTCGATGCTCACGAAAAGCCGACGGGCGCATGCGGGACGTAAAGCGATTCCAGCGCCGTGATTTCGTCCGGCGTCAGTTTCACCGACAGCGCCGCGATCGCATCGTCCAAATGACGCGGCTTGGTGGCGCCGACGATCGGCGCGGTGATCGTGGATTTGCTCAGCACCCAAGCGAGCGCGATCTGGGCGCGAGGCAGACCGCGCGCTTGCGCGATCTCGCCGACCTTGTCGACGATCTTGCGATCCGACTCCGCGGTCTTGTCGAATAACGTCTTGCCGAATTGATCCGTCTCCAAACGAAGACTGGATTCGTCCCAATCCCGCGTCAGGCGGCCGCGCGCCATCGGGCTCCAGGGGATCACGCCGATCCCCTCGGCCTTGCACAGCGGCAGCATCTCGCGCTCTTCCTCGCGATAGAGCAGATTGACATAGTTCTGCATCGTCGAAAACCGCGTCCAACCGTGCAGGTCGGCGGTATAGAGCGCCTTGGCGAATTGCCACGCATACATCGAAGACGCCCCGATATAACGCGCCTTGCCGGCTTTGACGACGTCATGCAAGGCCTCGAGCGTTTCCTCGATCGGCGTGGCATGGTCCCAGCGGTGGATTTGGTAGAGATCGACATAATCGGTGCCGAGACGGCGCAGGCTATGGTCGATCTCTGTCATGATCGCCTTGCGCGAGAGACCGGCGCCGTTTGGACCCGGCCGCATCCGGTTGAACACCTTGGTGGCGATGACGACGTCGTCACGCTTGGCGAAATCCTTCAAGGCGCGGCCGACGATCTCCTCGCTGCTGCCCAAGGAATAGACATTGGCGGTGTCGAAAAAATTGATGCCGCTTTCGAGCGCCTTCTTGATGAAGGGCCGACTTTCGTCTTCGCTCAAAGTCCATTCGTGCGCGCCTTGCTTGGGCTCGCCATAGCTCATGCACCCCAGGCAAAGCCGCGACACTTCGAGACCCGTCGTCCCCAGACGTATGGTTTCCATCTGTTTCTCCCACGATTGTTCTCAAACAAGGTGTTCCCCGGCCGGGTTCCCGTCCCTTTTGTGGGGAAGCGTCAGGGATGGGGGGCTCTCATTCTGCTTCAAGGTTGAAGAACACCACGCACCCCCACTCCCAACCTCTCCCCACAAGGGGGAGAGGAGCAGATCGAGGCTCTTCACAAAATAAAGCGGCTCAAATCGACGTTCTTGGCGAGATCGCCGATGTTCTTCTCGACGAAGGCGCCGTCGACGACGATGGTTTCGCCGGACCGGTCGGAGGCGGTGAAGCTGATCTCGTCGAGCACGCGCTCCATCACGGTCTGCAACCGGCGCGCGCCGATATTCTCGACGCTCGCATTGACCTGCACCGCGACTTTCGCGAGCGCATTGACGGCATCGGGCGTGAATTGCAGCGTGACGCCCTCGGTCAGCAACAGCGCTTCGTATTGCTTGAGCAGACTCGCCTCGGTCTCGGTCAAGATGCGGCGGAAATCGTCCTCGTCGAGCGGCAGCAGTTCGACCCGGATCGGCAGGCGGCCTTGCAATTCCGGCAGCAGGTCGGACGGTTTCGAGACATGGAACGCGCCCGACGCAATGAACAGAATATGATCCGTCTTCACCGCGCCATGCTTGGTATTGACGGTGGTGCCTTCGATCAGCGGCAGCAGATCGCGTTGCACGCCTTCGCGCGAAACGTCCGCGCCGCCGCGATTCTCGCGCGCGCAGATCTTGTCGATCTCGTCGAGAAAGACGATCCCATTGTTCTCGACTTCGTGGATCGCCTCTTGCACGATTTGATCCTGATCCATCAGCTTGTCGCTCTCTTCGGCGATCAGCGGCCCATGCGCCTCGCGGACCAACAGCCGCCTCGGCTTGTTGGGCTTGCCAAAGCCCTTGCCAAAAATATCGCCGATCGAAATCGCGCCGACGGTGGCACCGGGCATGTTGGGCAGTTCGAACATCGGCATGCCGCCGCTCGCTTGCGCGAATTCGATTTCAACTTCCTTCTCGTCAAGTTCGCCGGCGCGCAGCTTTTTCCGGAAACTGTCGCGCGTGGCCGGCGACGAATTGACGCCGACGAGCGCCGTCAGCATGCGCTCTTCGGCCGCGACTTCGGCGCGCGCGCGCAAGCCCTTGCGCTTGGCCTCCTTGACCATCGTGATCGCGGAGTCCAACAGATCGCGGATGATTTGTTCGACGTCGCGGCCGACGTAGCCCACTTCGGTGAACTTGGTCGCCTCGACTTTGAGAAACGGCGCGTTGGCGAGCTTGGCCAAGCGGCGCGAAATCTCGGTCTTGCCGCAGCCGGTCGGGCCGATCATCAGGATATTTTTCGGCAACACTTCGTCGCGCATCGAACCTTCGAGCTGAAGGCGACGCCAGCGGTTGCGCAACGCAATCGCGACGGCGCGCTTGGCGTCGTTCTGGCCGACAATGAAACGATCGAGTTCGCTGACGATTTCGCGGGGGGAAAAATCACTCATGGGGATGATACGGCCAGAGGATGGGGAAGCCGGCCGGCAAGCGCGGCGGGAAGCAACTGGAGCAGCATGCGGCGCAGCGGATGCCAACCCGCGCTGATCAGAAGGATAAAGGCGCCGAGCACGAAGACGACCGTGGGGACCAACAGGCTGGATCCGCCGAAGCCGAGCGTCTCGATCAGTTTGCCGGAGGCGATCCCGGCATAAAGCAGGCCGGACACGAGCATCGCGCGCCGGTCGATGACGATCGCGACGATGCCGAGCAGAAAGAAAATGCTCAAGACGCCCAACGCGTTCGAGACCGTCGGCGCGGCCAGCCCGAGCACGAAGCCCCGAATCAACGGATGGACGATGAGCGGCGCGGCGAGAAGATGAAGCCAAAAGGCAATATCCGTCCGCCGCGTTTTCCGCGCCGGGTCGGAGAGATCGAATCGCATCGCCAACGCGAAGGTCAGAAGGCCGCAGATCAAAAGCAACATGCTGAACGTGGGGCCGGAAAGGTCAGGCATCAAACTGAACGCGCCGCCGATGACCGCGATGCAGAGCGCGCCGACGCCCGCCGCGATCGTCACGGGAACGCGAAACCGCAGGTAATGCAGGACGGCAAACGCGACGGTCCCAAGGCCAGCGCCTAACGCCGCATGCCCTTCAAGGGTGGGCAACAACCACGACGGCGTCAAGCCAGTCGCCTCCGTGGGCGGAAAGGCGAAGAAGATCGTCTTGAGAACCCCGGCCAGAAACACGAACAGAAGGACGATACTGGGCAGCGCCATCCGGCGCTGGCGCGTGAAAAACTCGGCGAGCAGCCAGGCGCCCACCGCCAAGGCCGCATTGGCGATCGCGACGTCGCTCTGCGACAATGTCAGGAAATACAGCGCGCCGAGAAAAAGTCCGATGCCGATGGTCACGAAAATATCGGCGAAGCCGGTGATGAACCGCAGCGCCTCGTCGTCGACGCTGACCGCGGGAATATCGGGCGGCGCGGCTTCGCGCGCCAAGGCGCGCAACCCCTCGGCTTGGTCCGCCGAAATCAGCGCCCGCTGGACGGCGAGGCCGAGAACGTCGTCGGGGATCATGGCCCGACGCTTTCGATGATGACGTTATTATTCGTGTAGACGCAGATTTCCGCCGCGATCGCGAGCGAACGCCGCACGATCGCCTCGCCGTCCATGTCGCTGGGCAGAAGCGCGCGTCCGGCCGCGAGCGCATAATTGCCGCCCGATCCGATCGCCATGACGCTGCCGCCGTCATTGGCTTCGGGCTCCAGCACGTCGCCGGTGCCGGTGAGGACTAGACCGGTCTGCTTGTCCGCCACCAGCATCATGGCTTCGAGCCGGCGCAAATAGCGGTCGGTGCGCCAATCCTTCGCGAGTTCGACGCAAGCGCGGGTCAACTGTCCCGGATATTGTTCGAGCTTTGCCTCGAGCCGTTCGAACAGCGTGAACGCGTCGGCCGTCGCGCCGGCAAAGCCCCCGATCACCTCGCCCTTGGCGAGGCGCCGCACCTTACGCGCATTGCCCTTGATGATGGTCTGGCCGATCGAGACTTGGCCATCGCCGCCGATGACCGTTCGGCCGTTTTTGCGGACCATGATGATCGTGGTGCCGTGCCAGCCTGGATTGGACGGCGTTTGTTCGGACATAGCGGAAAACTCACGGGACTGGAGGAACGCCGAACCTCCCATCTATGGAGAGAGGGCGAGCCGCGCAAGGTCATCTGCGCCCGCCGAAACCCCCAAAGCCGCCATTCCCGGATCGGCCGGGAGAGAACCCGCCGGGAAGACCGGGGCCGGGAGGCGGCGAATCGGGACCGGGCTGACCATAATAGCCCGCCGGCGGCGGCAAATTGCCATAGGGGAGGTCTGTCCCCGGCGTTTGACCGGCCGCCGGGGAAGCGGCCGCGCCGGGAGGTGACTGCGCGCCGTCGGCGCGTTGCGCGCGATAGTGCTGGGCACCGGCGCGGAGGTTTAAGGCCTTGAACCCGCTTTCCCCTTCCCGGAGTCCGGTGATGACCGCATGAACCGGCCGTCCCGCGGGAAGGGCTGGCGTGAAATGACCGCTGGCCGCTTGGCCGGATCCGAGCCGCAGCCCGGTGGCGCTTGGTTCGACATAGGCCTCGATCGAAAGTTTTTTGACGCTGGCGGGAAACAGGGCGATATCGCCGCTGCTTTTCGTGACCGCGAGGCCCTGCCCTTCGGGATGGCCTTCGACGATCAAGCGCTGGCCTTCCGCCGCGCCGGCCACGCCGGACAAGGCGAGACGGCCGATCCGCGTCACGCCATCGGCCCCGCGTCGCACGGGTCCCGCGGTCTTGTATAGATCGCCGGGCGCCGGTTCGATCAGACTTGCCACGATGGCCCCGTCGGGACGGCGCAGGCCGCTGACGGCGACGTGATCGCCAATCTTCCAGGTCCGTCCGTCCTTGAGTGCCTCCGTCGAGACGGTTTGCCCCAGAACGACGAGGCCAGCCGGCGTGATCGCCTCGACCGGGCCCACCGCTTCGCTCGCGACATCGATCGCGCGCGTCGACAGGGCCCCTTTGGCGCCGCTGAACGCGGTGACGCGGACGACCTGTCCAATTTTCAAATCCGCTGGCGCCGCGGGGCGTCCATCGATCCGCACCGCGACGTCGGCGGGATAGGAAATGCGGAGGTCGTTGACGATAATGCTGCCGAATTTGCGAATCGTGCCGATGACGCCCGTGCCGCCGATGCCGCGATCACTGTCCTCGTCGGCCGGGCGCAAGGAAAAGCCGGTGCCGCCGATGCCGCGATCAGAGGGATCGGCGACGCCGCGACGCCACGCCAGAGTCGAGCCGAGCGCCGACGCCAAAAGCCAAACCAATCGCCGCCGGGACAACAGCGGCCCGCTCACGGCGTGTCCCGAACCGGAGGGTCCACGACCACAGCTGTCTGCGCGGAGGCGTCTTGTGCCGGGTCTGTCCGATTTTCTTCGCGGTAGACGTAGAGACCGAAATTCCACCGCCAGGGTCCGCCGGCATCCTTCTCGCAGGCGGCATTGGCTTCCCGGTTGAGGGTCCGCAGGGCTTCGGTCGCCAATTCGCGCGAACGTTTCTCGAGCGCTTCCGCCAGTTCGCGCGAAAGACCGTCATAATGGACCGCGCGCTCCATGAAACGCGGCTCTTCGCCCAGCACATTGGCGACGGCGGCGGCGGCGTGATCGTGCAGGTTGCGGCCAAAATAAAACAATTGCGGGGCGCTGCCGCCCGGCGGCACGAAGGCCGCCTCGGTCAACACGACACGTCCATCGTCGTCGATCGCGACCACGCCACGGTTGAGCCATTCGTCGAGAACCGCGCGCGGACGCACGTCGCGCGTCACCGAGGCGACCAGACTCTCGAACGAGATCTGCCCCTCCTCGCCGGTTCGCGCCAGCGCCAGCGGATGCCCGTCGGGCCCGGTATATTCCGGGGCGGAAAGCCAGCGCGCGAAAACGCGGCTGGCTTGCGAAACGCAGGCCGGAACGACGCTGACTGGCGCGCCCGCGCCACGCAACCGCGCCACTTCCTTGCGGTGGATTCCGGTCAGCAAGCTCACGCGGCTGTCCGTCTGCACCTTGCCCGGCAAGGTGCAGTCATATTCCGCGACATTGACATAGATTTCACGCAGGAGGTCGCAAAGCGCGGGATAGGTAATGCCACATCGGATGAACAGGCGCACGAGCGGGCGCAGCAGCCGCGCCAAGGGCGGCTGAAGGCAGGCCGCACTGGGCGTTGCGCTGACGGGGCTGTCGGTCATGACCAGCACCATAGGGAATATGGCGTGGGACGCAATCCCACAATGAACTTGACGTGGGCACTTTGCCCACATAAAAGATGCGTGTGACATTTTCCCACGAGAGGTCAGTCATGCGCCTGAGCTTACTTTCCAACGGCTATCTCTCCGACAGCATCGATGATGCCGGGCCGATGAGCGTCGCGGCGCGCGCTCCAGGCGAGGCGTCGCAACACTTTCCCGCGCTGTGTCGCGGCGTCGCCGTGCTGATCGTCTTGACCCTGACCGCCGGTCTCACGGTTTTGCAGGAGTCCCGCATGGTTTCCAACGACGATGCGAGCCAGGCCGTGCGGACGACATTCCGGTAGGTCCGCCGCCAGCATTGTTACCGGCACATTTGCCCATGCATGGCCATGTCGCGCGCGCATCGTTTGATGCAGAGAAAAAGAATGTTGTTGTCGGGATCCTCGAGCTTGGTCGCGGCGAGCGCTCGAGTCCGGCAGTCCTCGGCGCAGAGTTTGATGCGCTCGGCCATCGCCGCCTTGCAGTCGTCATCGGC
Source organism: Beijerinckiaceae bacterium (assembly GCA_031291515.1). Lineage (GTDB taxonomy): Bacteria > Pseudomonadota > Alphaproteobacteria > Rhizobiales > Beijerinckiaceae > RH-AL1. The sequence continues at coordinate 21,076 of JARLIW010000126.1, forward strand.
GGCTTGGATCGGCGCGGCGAGAGCCAGGAGGCACGCGGCGACAAGAGCCGGACGGCCAGCGCGAAAAACGACGCGCGCGTGAAAAATCGTTTTCAAATGAACCTCGGCGGACCAGGGCGATGCGAGGACCGCGAGGCTAAACCATGACGCGGTCTCGGCGCATCCCCCGCCTCCGTCGGGGCGTGGCAAGGCGTCGCGTTCGAGCCCTACCGCGCCGCCACCACCTTCTTTCGCGGACCCGTCACGGGGGCCGGCGCGCGCGCGGTTTCGCTGAACAATTCCGCGAGCTTTTCGGTCATCGCGCCGCCGAGTTCCTCGGCATCGACGATCGTGACGGCGCGGCGGTAATAGCGCGTCACGTCGTGACCGATCCCGATCGCGATCAGTTCGACCGGCGAGTGGTTTTCGATTTCGTCGATGACATAGCGCAGGTGGCGTTCGAGATAATTGCCGGGATTGACCGACAGCGTGGAATCATCGACCGGCGCGCCATCCGAGATCATCATCAAGATGCGCCGCTGTTCGGGGCGCGCGAGCAGGCGCTTATGCGCCCAGTCCAACGCCTCGCCGTCGATATTCTCCTTCAACAGCCCTTCGCGCATCATCAGTCCGAGGTTTTTGCGCGCGCGCCGCCACGGGGCGTCGGCGGATTTGTAGATGATGTGGCGCAGATCGTTGAGACGGCCGGGCGCGGGCGGCTTGCCGGCTTGCAGCCAGGCTTCGCGCGCGAGACCGCCCTTCCAGGCCCGCGTGGTAAAGCCCAGAATCTCGACCTTGACGCCGCAGCGCTCGAGCGTCCGCGCCAAGATGTCGGCGCAAGTCGCGGCCACCGTGATCGGGCGTCCGCGCATCGAACCGGAATTGTCGAGCAGCAGCGTCACGGCGGTATCGCGGAAATCGGTATCCTTCTCGCGCTTGAACGACAGCGGTTGCTGCGGATCGATGATGATGCGCGGCAGCCGCGACGGATCGAGCATCCCCTCTTCGAGATCGAACTCCCACGACCGATTTTGCTGCGCCATCAAGCGGCGCTGCAAGCGGTTCGCGAGCCGGGCGACGATCGACGAGAGGTTCTGCAGCTGCTTGTCGAGGAAGGCGCGCAGCCGCTCGAGCTCTTCCGGATCGCAGAGATCCTCGGCCGCGATGATCTCATCGGCCTTGCGGCTGAAGACCTTGTAATCGGGTCCGCGATGATCGCCGCGGCCGGCGGCCGGCGCGCGACTCGCATCGGACGCGGTTTCGGCGTCGGAATAGGCCGCGTCCTCGTCGACCTCGCCGCTCGGCGCCTCGGAGGCGTCCATCGCGGTTTCGTCGAGTTCCTCGCTCGACGCCTCGGCCTTGTCGGTCCGCATGCCATCGTCCGAGCGCTGGGCATCGCCCTGACGCTCTTCGTCCTGCTCGCCTTGATTGTCTTGGCCGTCGTCGTCGTCGTCCTCGCCGTCCTCCGGCTCTTGTCCGGCGTCCTCGCCCATATCGAGCGCGGCGAGCAATTTATGGACGAATTGCGCGAAGGCCTTTTGATTCTCGATCGTCGTGTCGAGCTTGTCGAGATCGCCGCCGATCCGCTCCTCGATCCACGGCCGCCAGAGATTGGCGACCCGCTCGCCGCTTTTGGGCGTGGGAAGGCCGGTCAAGCGCTCGCGCACGATCATCGCGAGCGCGTCCTCGAGCGGCGCGTCGGCGCGCGTGGTGACGTCGGGAAATCGCGCGCGCGCATAACGGTCGTCGAGCATCGCGCTCAGATTGCTCGCCACGCCGCTCATCCGCCGCGCGCCGATCGCCTCGACGCGCGCCTGTTCGACCGCGTCGAAACAGGCGCGGCCGGTCTGCGTCTGCGGCATATGACGCCGGTGAATCTCATTGTCGTGGCAGGTCAGGCGCAGCGCCATGGCGTCGGCATGGCCGCGCATAATCGCCGCCTCGCGCCGATCGAGCTTGCGCGACGGCTCCGGCAGGCGGGCCTTCGGCCCTTCGGCGCCGCGAATCAGGCTCGGCCGCTCGGGCGCGAAAGCGACTTCGAGCGTCGGCGATTTCGCCATGGCCCGCATGCAGCCGGCCAACGCCCGCTTGAACGGCTCCTGCGGCGCTTCGATCTTGCCTGGCGGTTTCTGGTTGGTGCTCACGCGGGGATGCTCTATTCCGTCTCGGAGGGAAAGGGGCGTTCCATGATCTCTGTCCAGTCATAGGGGCAGGACTCCGGGAAGGTTTTCACCGGGAGGCCGGTCTCGCGTGCCGCATCCTTACGGGCGTAGCGGTAGGCCCGGCCGATCGCCTCCTCGTGGCGAGCTTTGAGGCTCGGACTATCGGCCAGCCGGTCCGACACGCGATCCCGGTGGCTATCGATCAACAGAGCCCACGACCGGCTCCGCCGTTCAACCTGATAATCCCACTTGAGCATATGCATCAAGACGACAGCGATATTGCTGACGAGAGCGTCATATTCGGATCGTCCCACGGTTTCGATCTCGTCTGCTACGTTCGAAAGATCGACCAGATCGAAGCGGCCCTCGCGGATATGACCCGCTTGCTCCATCGCCCAGCGATGAACGTCGGTGACCGGCGCCCCAAACGGATGAGGGGCCTCCACCACGTTCGTGTCCGAAAAGCGCCGCCGGGCCATGGATTTCCTCCGCGCCGAAATTTGCGTCAGCATTCCCGAGATATCAGCACGAATCCATGTCCCCGGCCCGGTCGCGTCGGAAATCCCGGCAACAAGACATCGCTCCCTATGGAAAGTTAGAGCATGTCCTCGATCGAAAAAGTCCGCAACTTTTTCGGGACATGTTCTAACTCATCACGACATTGACCGCGCTTTCGGGCAGTTCTTGGCCGAAGCAGCGTTGATAGAATTCGGCGACCAGCGTGCGCTCCAGCTCGTCGCATTTGTTCAGGAAGGTCAGCCGGAACGCAAAGCCGGTATCGCCAAAGATTTCGGCGTTTTCGGCCCAGGTGATGACCGTGCGCGGGCTCATGACCGTCGAGAGATCCCCCGCCATGAAGGCATTGCGCGTGAGATCGGCGACGCGGACCATTTTCGAGATCGTATCGCGGCCGCCTTTCGCCTCGCGGAAGCTCTTCACCTTGGCGAGCACGATATCGACCTCGCGGTCGTGGGGCAGATAGTTGAGCGTCGCGACGATCGACCAGCGATCCATCTGGCCCTGGTTGATCTGCTGCGTGCCGTGATACAGGCCCGACGTGTCGCCAAGCCCGATCGTGTTCGTCGTCGAAAACAGCCGGAACGCCGGGTGAGGCTTGATGACGCGGCTTTGATCGAGCAGGGTCAAATGGCCCGACACTTCGAGCACGCGCTGGATCACGAACATCACGTCGGGCCGGCCCGCGTCATATTCGTCGAAACAGAGCGCGACATTGCGCTGAAGCGCCCAAGGCAAAATGCCGTCCTTGAATTCGGTGACTTGCTTGCCGTCCTTGAGGACGATCGCATCCTTGCCGACGAGGTCGACGCGGGACACGTGGCTGTCGAGATTGATGCGGATACAGGGCCAGTTCAGCCGCGCCGCGACCTGCTCGATATGGGTCGATTTGCCGGTGCCGTGATAGCCCGTGACCATGACCCGCCGGTTCCAGGCGAAGCCCGCGAGAATCGCGAGGGTGGTGTCGCGGTCGAAGATGTAATCGGGATCGATGTCGGGGACATGCTGATCGCTCGCCGAATAGGCCGGGACGTCCATGTTGGTGTCGATGCCAAAAACCTGACGGACCGAAACTTTCAAATCCGGCAATCCGCCCACGCGGCTCTCGTCGAGAATTACGCTTTGCATCCAGAATCCGTCTTCGTTTGGCCGTCGCGGCCGGCTGGTCTCTTGGCCTCTATGCGAACATATGGCCCATGGAACTGACTGGCCTGACTGGCCTGGCGCCACCGGACCACCGCTTACAGCAACAGGCCGCCATCAGGCGAGCTTTATCGTTTTAAGATAATTATAAGCGCGAATGATTTCGCGTAACCTGTCTTCGTTCGATCGATCGCCGCCATTGGCGTCGGGATGCAGCCGTTTGACGAGCTCCTTGTATCGCGCCTTGACGGTCCCTTGATCGGCGCTGTCGTCGAGTCCCAATTGATCCAAGGCCTTCACGGCGGCGACGCCGACCTTGGGGCGCTTGACCTGTTCGCGGGCGTCCCCGTGGGTTCTGGCACGAAACATGCCGAGCGGGTCCCGAACCGTCGCGGCATCGTCGCCATCCTCGCGGAAACCCTTGGCGGCGCGATTCGCGCCCATCGTCCAGGTCGGGCGATGCCCGGTCAAGGCGTCGCGCTGGTAGACGGCGACGTCCTCGGCGCTCATGCCGTTGAAATAATTGTAGGACGCATTGTATTCGCGAACGTGGTCGAGGCAAAAACAGAAGAATTGCCCTTCCCGGTCCCGGCCTTGGGGCGCGCGAAATTCACCGGTCGCGGCGCAGCCGGGATAGTCGCAACGCACTTGCGCTGGGGTGGTGGCCGCCGACTTGTTGGCCGGCTTGACCCTGATACTGTCGAAAAGGCGGGAATTGAGATTCATGGCTCGGTCATTATGGGGGTGTTTTAACTGGCTGCAAGTTATGGAGACGCGGAAAGCTCGCGCCGGCGGCAGAGTGCCTGGGAAAGGTTGATGGTTCTATGCGACGTCATCCTTCCGTGCCAAAATCAAACTATGATGACGTCGAAGTTTACCGAGTTTTCCACAAAAGGCGAGAGGCCATCCGCGAGAAACAAAATTAAATTATTGAAATTGAAGACCTTTTTCAATATCGACGCATCCGCCGGGCGGCAAACCTGCCTGGGAGCAAATCCGCAACAAGGAGAGATTGATGAGCGAACCAGGGCATGACGTGGCCGGACGGATCACGCAAGCACTTAAATCGGCGCTCTCGCCGGAGAGCCTCGAAGTGGTCGACGAATCTTATAAGCATGCCGGCCATGCTCATGTCATTACCCGTCCCGGAACGGCCGGAAGCGTGGGCGGCACACATTTCAAAATCAATGTGGTGTCGGAAGCCTTCCGTGGAAAGAGCCGAATCGACCGGCATCGCGCAATTAACGCGGCCTTGGCCCCTGAAATGGGACCGGGCGGGATCCATGCGATCGCGATCGACGCCAGGGCGCCTGGCGAATAATACAAGGCGTCAATGCGAGCGCTGGGCGACGGATAAGCCTTGAAACAGCCATATCCGGCCGCGATAGGGGGACGCGGTAGCGCCGCGCAATGATTTTGGCTAGGGTCGATTGATCCTTGGCGATCACCCCGCCATCCCCTCGAGGCTGGCGCAAACATGGGACCGCTGCATGCACCGCATCCTTTGGTTTAGAGATCGGTCCGTCGCTTTTTCGATTTCGGGACTCCTCGCTTTATCGATTCCGATCGGACTTGCCCAAGCCACCTCGTCCCAAGCCGCCCCTGCCCTGGTCGTGGATATCGCCTCCGGCGAAGTTCTCTATCAAGAGCAGGCATCGCAACCGTGGTATCCGGCCTCGCTCACCAAATTGATGACGGTCTATGTCGCCTTGAGCGCGGTGCGCGACCATAAGATCGCGCTGGATACGCCCCTGGTGGTCTCGGCCCGCGCGGCCACCATGCCGGCCTCGAAGATGGGCTTTGCGCCAGGCACCCAAGTCACGCTCGACAACGCCTTGAAAATGCTGATGGTGAAGTCGGCCAACGATATTGCCGTCACGGTCGCGGAAGGGGTTTCCGGCTCGGTCGAGGCTTTTGCCGAGGATATGAATCAGGCGGCGGCGCGGCTTGGCTTGCACGAGAGCCATTTCGTCAACCCCAACGGCCTGCCCGACCCCGCCCATGTCTCGTCCGCGCGCGACATGGCGCTCATCGCGCGGGCGCTCTATACGACGTTTCCCGAGCAGGCCGGACTTTTCAGTCTCGGCGCCCTCGCGTTCGGGACCGAAGTCATCCCCAACCACAATAATATGTTGGGCCGCTATCCCGGCGCCGACGGCATGAAGACCGGCTTCACTTGTCCCGCTGGGTTCAACGTCGTCGTCAGCGCCTATCGCGGTGGACGGCGGCTTCTGGCCGTGATCATGGGAGCGCCAACCGTCGCCATGCGCACGTCGAAAGCCGCTGCCCTGCTCGACCGCGGCTTTGCCGGCGTCGACCGCCCATCCGCCTTGCTGACGGCTTTACCCGACGGGCCTGAAGCCGGCCCCCCCGACTTGCGCGGCCAGGTCTGTAAAAGCCGCCCCCGCGCGGCGCTCGTCGCGCGGTTCAACGCCGATGTCGAGCGGCTCGCGGCGCCATTGACGCCATCGCAGCCGCCCGGCGCGCCGGCGGCGCAACCGCTGGCGATGACGATCAATCAAATGCCGACGCCGGCCTTCGATCCGGTCCCGATTCATATTGGCGCCGAACCGGGCTATACCGGCCTGATCGCACAGGCCCGCCCACCGCATTCCGCGGTCGGCACGGAGCCGGACCCGGTCGCGGCCATCGCTTATGCCCCGCCTGTAACCGCGGCCGGCCTGACCACGGGATCGCCGCTGCGCCCCGATGCCAGCGCCCTGCCGCTCAAAGGGCGCGAACCGCTACGGAAAGCCGCGTCCCACAAGGAACATAAAAAGAAAGAGGCCGTCGCCAGGGCGAAGGACCCAACTTCCGCCAAAGGGGCGGAACCGGCGCGGCCGGCCACGCAAGGCAAGGTCGCGTCCCTAGCGAAAGGCAAGGATGCCGCCCCCGCCAAGGTTCACGAAAAAGCGCTGGCGGCCGCGAAGGGGAAAGGATCCGCGCCCGCAAAGGGGAAGGTGACAGGCTCCGCGAAGGCCGCGCCGGTCCCTCCGGCCAAACCAAAGAACACCGCCGCCGCCGAGCCGAAAGCCAATAGCGCGCAATGAGGACGCTGACATGAACGCGGAGGCCCGGCGCCCGCCGCCGCCGTTCGATCTTTCCGTCATCACCGGGTTCCTCGGCGCCGGTAAAACCACGTTGCTGAACCGGCTGCTGCGCGATCCCGCGCTCGCCAACACTTTGGTGCTGATCAACGAATTCGGCGAAGTCGGGCTCGATCATCTGCTGGTCGAGCGCGTCGAGGGCGACATGCTCGTCATGACGTCGGGCTGTCTGTGCTGCACCATTCGCGGCGA
>JARLIW010000127.1 GCA_031291515.1 Beijerinckiaceae bacterium
ACGTTCAAGATGCGTCCGATCCGCCCGTTCCCGTCTGGAAACGGATGCTGGCCCCTCAAGCTGAAGATCGGCCTGGAACAACTCGTCCTGCGTGGTGACGATATTCTCGATCTCGGAGCTCGCCTTCGCCTCCTGAAGCGCCAAGGTCTCGATGAGGATGCCTTAATTGGGAATCGTCGCCGCTCGCCCTTTCAGTTCCGCCAAGGCGCGGTTTGCCTTGGCAAGCGCCTTGAGCACCGGAACCGTCTCCAAGTTCACCGGTGGTGGTAAAGCGGGGACCGAGTACGTTGGCTTTAACATGTCCGTGTTCATGTGTTAAGAATTTTGCTTAGCTTTAACATATTTGTCTCGACACGGACATGAAAACCGCCGGTCCCTAACACGTCGTAACCGTGTTCCTGCAGGGGCAACCAGTATGGACCCGCGGAGTGCCTTCTGGCGATCCGATAGTCTCCGATGTCAAATCGGATTGAACGGCGCCAACTTCGACGTTGGACGTCGCTTCGTGGCAGCTATTTCCGCGACGCCAGCGAATCTTTGAACAGCACGACTCCAGCGCTCACCACCCGCCCTTCGACTTCCTCCCCATCCTCGACGAAACCAATGCCAGCCGCGGTCCGCGCCGCGATCACGCGGCCATGGCCAAACGGTCAGACCGAGAGTCACGTCAACAAGCTAAAAATGGTGAAGCGCCAAACGTATGGCCGAGCAAAGATCAATCTTCTGGAGGCTAGACTTATCGGTGCGGCATGAGCGTGCCTCACATCATCGAGATTGCGTCAGACCCAATTTTGAAAGCTGATTGACAGCTTCAGCCCCTTGCCGCTTCTTCCATCGAGCGCGAACAGTGAGTTGAAATCGGACCATTGCCCCTCAGGCCTCGAGCCGAACGGTCCGGCGCCGCTGCGGCCGACGCCGATTGGTCCCGAGCAATCCGGCCGGTTCCCGTCGGCGATGTCGTGAGGGCCGAAGCGAGCGGAGATCCGGAGCGTGCCCGTTTGATCGAGGCGATCGAGAGGTCCGGGTGGGTTCGGGCCAAAGCCTCGCGTCTGCTCGGCCTGACGCCTCGCCGGATCGGCTATGCTCTGCTCAAGCGCGGGATTGCCGTTCGGAAGCTCTAGACCGCTATCGCGGGCTGTCTCGATGGGTCTGCCGACGGGTACTTGCATGAGGCGCCGTCGCCTAGTCCCGAATGAAGTCGCAAGGTCCGGCCCAGGCGAAAGATCACTTCGGATTCGCGGGCGGTTCGGTCGTCAGCGATTTGCGCGTTCGCGCGGCGCCATTGGCGGACCCGCTATCTGGAACCGGCTGCTCCGCGGATCGCGACGTGCTAAAGCCTGCGCTGCCAGTGACGGGCTTAGTCAAGTCGCTGACCGGCTGCGTGACGGCGTCGAGTGGGCGCAGGGCGTCCGACATCATATTCTCGACCCCGATGATCACCGATGAATGCTTGTCGATGAGCGGCGCCCCGTACTCCGCCGCCGTCGCGACGTGGCTCGCCGCGAGCATCGACATCGTGAATGCAATGATTCCTGTCGCCCTGATCATGATCTTGTCCCTTGTAGCCACGCCCTGGAATGCAAATGGCACGGCGGTTGAACGTTAGCCTTGTTGCTCTCGCGTTCGGAGAAAACGAAGCTGCGTTTGATCCGAGGCTTGAGCGAGAGTTTGGTCTCAAATGTAATCTTCGAGAAAGGCGGCGACCTGTCGGCGCGTCGTGACGCCGACCAGCTTGCCGCGGATCGAGCCCTCCTTGATCATGACGAGCGATGGAACGGCGGCGACGCCGAATTCTTGAGCAAGGTCGGCGCTCGTCTCGACATCGATCGTCATCACACGAATACGCTTCTTGAATACCGCGCCAATCTCATCGATGAGTGGCGCTATCTTTCTGCATGAGTCACACCATTCGGCGGAAAATTGCAGGAGCACAGGCATGTGTCCCTCACTCATGGCTGCCTTCGCGATGTCGGCACTCGCATAGTCCATCCGTTCAATCACCGCTCTCGAAGCCTTATTCCTCGGTGGACCTATGCAAACGACTGTTCACCTGACCTAAGAGGTGCAGCGAACCGATGAAAAGCCGACATAAAATATTCGACGATCTGCCAGTTGCTGGACGTCTCATGCTTATCAATTATGCATGCGGCGCGAGCGGGCGGCAGACACAACCTTTATCGTCCGCGGTCGGCCTTCGCGCCGCCTGTGATTTCGCTCACAGAGCGACGTTGAACCTTCCCGTATGGGCTTTCGTGACCGAATCCCGTGACGCGACGACGCGACGAGCGTTATAATTTCGCCGAGAGGCATGAACGATTGCGTTTGTCTACAACGGTCTCGATCTTCGCACTTATGTTCCATTGACGCTAAAGGTAGCGGCGTGGGATGTTGTTTCGCGGTTGGGACAGAGCTTCCTTGGGGCGCGCGAACGAGTTTCAGGCCGAGCGTCGGCCGCGTTCAGCACCGCCTAGGCATGGCATGGCAATTGCCTTTGGTGCCGGGCGGAGCCGAATCCGTTTTTACCTTTTGCAACCCGGAGGCAGTGTGGATGACGATGGCAGCGTTCGAAGATGCTCCCTCGGACGTGGAAGCGCTTTTCCGACAGCATAACAGCTGGTTGAAGAGGTGGCTTCGCCGAAAGTCCCGGACCATCAGCTCCGAAGACGTTGCCTCCGAGGTTTTCCTGCGGCTTCTGTTGCTACCAGGCGTCGCGAATCTGCGCGAGCCTCGCGCGATGATGGCCACGATGGCATCGCGCGTCATCTACGAGATCCGCCGTCGCAACGAGCTTTGGCACGCCTTCGAGGCTGATCTGATCGCGGTCCCTCAGGCCTTGGCTCCGAGCCCGGAGGAACATGCGATTGTCATGGAGGCTCTGCGGAGCATAGATAAAGTGTTGCAGTCGTTGTCGCCGAAAGCCCGAGCGGCTTTTCTATACAGCCGGGTGGACGGCATGCGGCAACAGGAGATCGCGACCCGGCTCGGAACGTCCGTGAGGACCGTTGAGCGATACCTCGCCGAAGGCATGCGGGTCGCGTTGTCGTTGCAATTCAGCGGACAATGAGCGCGTCGTGACCGATCTGAGCAGCCCAGGGGTGGTTTCTTCCTTGAAGACGTCGGCGCTGTCGCTCGAGCTCGAGGCCGCGATCAAGTGGTCCATAAGGCTTTCCTCCGAGACCGCGAGCGACAAGGACCGCGGCGAGTTCGGGCGTTGGCTGAAGCTCTCACAGGCGCACCAGGACGCTTGGATGTTGCTTTCCCAATCGCTGTCCCCCTTCGGGGTCGCGGGACGACAGCAGGCGCGGCGCGGCGCTTTCGCGGAGCGTGCGTTGCGGCACGGCGTTCATCGCCGCCAGCTCCTGCGGAGTCTGGTCGGCTTCGGGATCGTGGGTGGCATGGGCGCCACCGTGACCAACCGTTTCGTCCCGCTGGGCGATCTCTCGGCGGATCATCTCTCCTTGACGGGCGAGTGCAAGACCATCCAACTCGAGGATGGCAGCGCTTTGACTCTCGGACCACGGACCGCCGTCGATGTGGCGTTCCGGGCTGGCACGCGCAACCTTTTCCTCCGCGGAGGCGAGATCCTTCTGAAGGTCCGAGATGAGCCGTCCGCGGAGCTCAGCATCGGGACGGATGGCATGATGCTGCAGGCCGATGCTGGAACATTCGTCGTGCGGCGTGGCGGCCGGAATCAAAGCATGGCCGCCATCGACACCGCCGCGCGCGTGGTCTGCCGGGGCTCATCCAAAATGACTCTCGCCCGCGGAGAGTGCATCAGCTTCGACGGTACACGGATCGTCCGGAAAGCGATCAATATCCGCACCGAAACCAGCTGGGTCGATGGTCTGCTGTTCGTCAACAACGAAAGCCTCGGCTTCGTCATCGATCGCATCAGACCCTATTTCGCCGGCGTGATCCGCATCGACCCGGCGATCACGCAATTGCCAGTGACCGGCGTTTTTCCGCTGAACAATGTCGCGCTCGCACTGGATACGATCGCCAAGGCTCTCGACGTCTCGGTCCAGCGTTTCACACCATACGTGGTGATGATCGGAGCGGCGTCTCCAACACCCGTGTAACCTGGTCGGTCGAACGCGACGGCGGGCACCGCGCGTTTCCCGGCTCCCGTCAACCGACAAAAATCAGCGCGATACTGGCGGGTTTTGCCGCGCAGATGCACCTCCTCATTGGGATGCACCAAACCGGCAGGAGCCACGGGAAACGATGCGTGAGATCACAAACGCGATGCGAGATCTTGGCAAGGTAAAGCCGGTTGTCTGGATTGGGCTCGCCTCGGCCCTCTGCGTCACGCCCTGCTTGGCCTGGGCGCAGACGCAACCGGATCAAGCTGCCGTTTCGATCAAGGGGGCGCCGCCCGTCTTGCCGAGCTCCGCGCCCGCCAAGTCCGCCGAGACCAGCGCTCCGACGGGGACACCCGCGGCGAAGCAGATCGTCGAGGCACCGGCGCCCGCCATCGGGTCCGTGCCCGCCAAATCCGCCGATGTCAAAACCTCGGGGGAGTCGCTTACGCCGCGGGAGATTGAGGCTCCGCATCTGGCGGCAGTTGCTGCAACGAACGCGTCAGATCCCGCGACGACGCACACCGACCTTCCGGCTGCTCTCTCGATCATCGGGATGCTGAAGAGCGCGCATATCGTCGTCAAGGGCGTCATGGCGCTATTGGCGGCGGCCTCCGTCGCCACTTGGACGATCTGGCTTTACAAAAGCATTGAGCTGGCCAGTGCCCGTGGCCGGGCGCGCGACGATCTGCGGGCGATTTCCAACGCGGGCAATCTCGCGCAGATCTCCAAGATCCTGAAGAAGGGCGCGGTCGCCGGGCTGGTGCGCGCCGCCGAACTTGAGCTCGATGCGTCGGAGACGCTCGATCCCGAGGGTGTGAAGGAACGCGTCGCAATCGCACTGCAGCGTGTCGAGATCGGCGCGGCGCGGCGCATCGGATTCGGCACCGGCATACTCGCCAGTATAGGCTCGACTGGCCCCTTCGTCGGCCTTTTCGGTACGGTGTGGGGCATCATGAACAGCTTCATCGGCATCGCGAACTCTCACACAAGCAACCTGTCGGTCGTCGCGCCAGGCATCGCCGAAGCGTTGCTCGCCACGGCGATGGGCCTTGTCGCCGCTATCCCGGCGGTCGTCATCTACAACGCCTTCAGTCGCTCGATCGCCGGTTATCGCACGCTGATCGGCGACGCCGCGGCCGTCGTCATCCGCCATGTCTCGCGAGACCTCGATCGCTCGTGCGTGCGTGATCACGCCCGCCTCGCCGCGGAGTAGGCGCGCATGGCCGTCAGCCTCAACCAGAACTCCGGCGAGGACATCCCTGAGAACGCCGAAATGAACATCACGCCGTTCATCGACGTCATCCTCGTGCTCCTCATCATCTTTATGGTAGCGGCGCCGCTGTCGACCGTCGATGTGGCAGTCGAGCTGCCGACGTCGGCAGCTCCCGTGCAACCACGCCCGGACAAGCCGATCTTTGTCTCGATCAAAACGGATTTGTCGATCGCGTTGGGCGACGACATCGTGCCGCGCGAGGGATTGGGGCCGGCCCTCGACAAGGCGACCGAGGGTAAGACGGACCAGCGCATTTTCCTGCGTGCAGACAAGGGCGTGGCCTACGGCGATCTAATGGGCGTGATGAATCTGCTGCGTCACGCCGGCTATCTCAAGGTCGGTCTCGTCGGCCTTGAGGACGCCAGTGCGCCTCCAAGCGGAGCCGCTGCGCCGTGAATGCCATGGATCGCGCCCTCCCGATCCGTGAGAGGCCGACAGCGAAGCCGGACGTACAGCTGAACGAATCCGCCAGCCGGCTCCTCCGCGGCTTTCCGTGGGTCGCGGCCTGCGCTGTCACGC
>JARLIW010000128.1 GCA_031291515.1 Beijerinckiaceae bacterium
ATTACCGGCCCATCAAAGGCGCGCTGACCCGGCTGGAGGCGCGTCTCGATGCGTTTGGCCGCCGGTCGCAACGCGAGGCACCCGCCAAATCCGAAGCCGGCGACGCCGTCTTGGGTCCGCGCGGACGATCGCAGGGGGACGTGCTCACTCCTCCCAAAGCGCGGCTCGACGAGGCGATCACCGATATCATCCATCACCAGCGCCATCTCGACGAAGAGGTGGAGCGCCAGCCGCGCGCGGCGCCGGCCTCCGCCCCCCGGGCTCCCGTCCAAACGCGCGAGCCGGCGCGGACGTCGCTGAACGCGGACCGATCTCAAGCGGCGGACCAGAATTCCGACGAAATCCGCAAGTTGCAGCGGGGGATGGCGGATCTCGAGACGAAGCTCGCGGACATCCACCGGAGCATCGCCAGCGGTCAAGCCGCGCAGGCGCACGTGGCCCCGGCGCTCGTCCCCACGCGGACCGATCAAATTCCCGCCGCCAACAGCGCGAGCACCGCTGAAGCGCCGGGGTCCGCCGCGCTCGCCGGCTTGGCCGCCGAAATCGCCAAACTCTCGGATCTGTCCAGCCATCTCGGTCCCGACGAGCGCGCCTCCGCGATCGACGAGACGATCGCGACTCTGCTGACCCGCGCCGGCAAGTTCGGCGATGTCGCCTCGCTCGAGGTGTTGTTGCGGCAGGCCCAGGCTTCCTCGCCCGCCGCCGAGCTCGCCGGCCCCCCTCCCGCGCCACCCGCCAAAGCGGTCCGGACCTTATTCCAAAAGCCGCAGGAGCCCGTCGTTCCCGGCGAAATCGAGCGGCGGGTCGCCGACCTCGGCGCCAAGATCGATCAGATCCAGCGCCAGCTTGTCTCCGCGGGAGACAAGACCCCGGAGCGGCAAACCGATGCGGCGCCACAATCGCTCGAAGCCCTCGTCCGCGGACTTTCGAGCCGGATCGAAGCGGCGCGCGCGCCTGACCCGAATCATGTTGCGACCGAGGCCCTCCAGCAGCAGATCGCTCAACTCTCCAAGCGCTTCGAACAGAGCGACAGCGAACTTGCGGCGTTGCCCGCGATCGAACGTTCGATGCAGGCCTTGTTCGCGCAAATCGAGGAGACGCGCCGCGGCGTCGAGGCCGTCGCGGCCGCAAGGGAACAAGACCAGACCGCGGTCGCGCCTGACATCGCCGCTCTCTTGTCGCTCCAAGAGCAGGCCGATCGACGGGCCAGCGCCACGCTCGACGCGCTTCAGGACACCCTCGAAAAAGTCGTCGACCGGCTTTCGCGCATGGAAAGCGAAATCGCCCAAAGCCGGGCGATTCAACCGCAAGCCGCGCCGGCTCCGTCCAGCGCCGGGCCAGCCCGGCGCGCTCCCGAGCCCGCGAGCCCGACCCCGAGCAAGCAAGACCAACGCGCGCCGGCGCCACGCGCGCAAGCTCTGCCGGATCTGCTGCTCGACGCCTCTGACTTGCTCGATGCGCCCGTGCGCGCGGCTCGGACCAAGCAACGCGCCAAGACGCCCGCCGCGCCAGCCGATCTCGACGAAACCTCGGGTCGCGCGGACTTTATCGCCGCCGCGCGCCGCGCCGCCCGCGCCGCGCAAAACGATCCGACGGTCCTCGCCCTCAAGCAGATGGGCGCCTCGGCCACCGGTTCGCCGGCGCGCGCGGATTTGATGGCGAAGACACGCGACTATGTCGAGACGCATAAAAAACCGATCTTGATGAGCATCGCGGCCCTGTTTGTCATGGTCGGCACGCTCGCCGTCCTCAGCGCGATGAAAGGCGAAGACGCGAGGCCGTTCGCCACCACGAAAACCGTGGCGCCGGCAAAGGTCGCGCAGATGGCGCCACGGCCCGACGCCGCGCCGCGCCCGCCCGTGGCCTCGGGCGCGGGCCGCCTGGCCGCGTCCGATCTCGCGCCCACCGCCTTGCCCCAGGCGCCGCCACCGGCGGGAGCGGCCCTCGCCGGAAGCGATACGACGCCGACCGGGTCGCTCGTGTCGATCCCGAGCTTCGCCGCGATGAGGCCGGCGCGTTCGCCGGCCGAGTCGATCAGCATCCTCAAGCAAGTGGCCGATAGCGGCAGCGCCGCGGCCCAATTCGAGCTGGGCTCCCGTTACGCCGAAGGCCGGACGGTCGCGAAGGATTACGCGCTCGCCGCGACTTTCTTCGAGAAAGCCGCGCGGCAGGGCTTGGTGCCCGCGCAATACAAGCTCGCTTCGCTTTACGAAAAAGGCATCGGAGTCCCGCGCGATTCCGCGAAGGCGCGGAGCTGGTACACGAAAGCCGCCGAGGCCGGCAATCCGCGCGCCATGCACAATCTCGCGGTCATGATCGCGGATGGCGACGGCAAGCCCGATTATGCCGGCGCCGTGGACTGGTTCCGCAAGGCCGCCGAATATGGCGTTCACGACAGCCAGTACAATCTGGCCATTCTCTACGCGCGCGGGCTCGGCGTGAAACAATCGCTGATCCAGTCCTACCAATGGTTCGCCGTCGCGGCGGATCAAAGCGATCTGGACGCGGCGAAAAAGCGGGACGAGGTCGCGGCCAAGCTTTCGGCCGATGATCTGACGATTGCCAAGGCCTTGGCCGCCGCGTTCCATCCGAAATTGGCGGATACCGCGGCGACCGACGTCGAGGCTCCCGCGGGCGGGTGGGATAGCATTACGCCCCCAACTCCCTTAAAGAGCGAGAGACCGAAACTCTCATCTCTCTAAGAGTCTGATCCGTGGAACCGAAATCCTTTCTACGCGCCTTGTTCGACGCCGCTATCGCCGCCGCCGATCCCATGAAGACGATCGAAGCCTTGCTTCCGCCGCCGCCCAAGGGGCGCACGCTGGTGATCGGCGCGGGCAAGGCCTCCGCCGAGATGGCCCGCGCGCTCGAGGCTCATTGGCAGGGACCGCTGAGCGGCCTCGTGGTGACCCGCTACGGCCATGGCGCGGAAACCAAAAGCATCGAAATCGTCGAGGCGAGCCACCCGGTGCCCGATCAAGCCGGCGCCGACGCCGCCAAGCGCATGCTCGAACTCGTGAAAGGCCTGAGCGCCGACGACCTCGTGATCGCGCTGATCTCGGGCGGCGGTTCTTCGCTGCTGCCCTTGCCGCTCGCGCCGTTGACGCTCGCCGACAAGCAGGCGGTGAATCGGGCGCTGCTGAAAAGCGGCGCGACCATCACCGAAATGAATTGCGTGCGCCGCCATCTCTCCGGCATCAAGGGCGGGCGGCTCGCCGCCGCCTGCGCGCCGGCCAAGGTCGTCACGCTGTCGATTTCCGACGTGCCGGGCGACGCGCCGGGCGATATCGCCTCCGGCCCGACCGTGCCCGACCCGACGACCTGCGCCGACGCGCTCGCGATCATCGCGAAATATCGCATCGACGTGCCGGACGGCGTGCGCGACATCCTCGAAACCGGCCAGGGCGAGACGCCGAAGCCCGGCGATCCGAGCCTGCCGCCCTATGAATTCCATTTGATTGCCGCGCCGCAGGCCTCGTTGGAAGCCGCCGCTGACGTCGCGCGCGCGCAAGGCATCACGCCCTATATTCTCGGCGATAGTCTCGAAGGGGAATCGCGCGACGTCGGCACAGTGCTGGCGGGAATCGCGCGCCAGGTCGCCTTGCGCAACCAGCCCTTCGCCACGCCGTGTGTGTTGCTGTCGGGCGGGGAAACCACCGTGACATTGCGCGGCACCGGACGCGGCGGCCGCAATGTCGAATTCTTGCTCGCGCTGGCCGTCGCGCTGCAAGGCAACGCCAAAGTTCACGCCTTGGCGGGCGATACCGACGGCGTCGATGGCGCCGAGGAAATCGCCGGCGCTTATTGCGGCCCGGACACGTTGGCGCGCGCCTTCGCGCTCGGCATCAACCCCGCCGTCAGCCTCGCCAACAACGACGGCCACGGCTTCTTCCAAGCCTTGGGCGATAGCGTGATCACCGGGCCGACGCTCACGAACGTCAACGATTTTCGCGCGATCCTGGTGCTGTAAGGGCGCGCGCCGTGACCCGCGTTTAGGTTTTGCACGAAACGATTTTGAGGGAAGCTAGAACGTGGCTTGCGCGATGACGCGCGTCATCGC
>JARLIW010000129.1 GCA_031291515.1 Beijerinckiaceae bacterium
AGCGTGACGCTCGACGTGCCCGCCGCCGAGGCTTGGCGCCTGGCGGGAAATTTCCAGGACATGAGCTGGGCTAAAAACACCAGATCGACATCGGGCAGCGGCGGCAACGAGCCGGAAAAAGCGCTGCGCAAGGTCACGCTCGCGAATGGCGCGGTGCTCGAGGAAAGCCTCTACCGCTACGATGCCGACGCGATGAGCTATTCCTATCATATCGACCGCGTCGATCCGGCGGTTCTGCCCGTTCAAAATACGTCCGTGACGCTCGAGGTCATTCCCGCGGCGGGCGGCGCGAAAAGCACGGTGCGGTGGCGCGCGGCCTTTTATCGCTACCTGCGGCCCGACGAACCGGCGCCCGATGTCGCCGATGCCGAGGCGGCTAAGGCCGTGAGCGCGCTGGCGCGGCAGATGCTCGCGGGGCTCAAGGGGAAGATGGACGCCAAGACGTGAAAGGCGCCGCGATTTGGTTTGCGCTCGCCGTTTCGACGGCCGGCCCGGCGGCGGCCGGCGAGGCCTATATCACGAACCAGAACGGCGACGATCTCGGCATTCTCGATCTGGGCCGTCGCGCCGTCGTCGCCCATATCAAGGTCGAAGGGAAGCCGGCCGGCATCGCGATGGCGCGGGACGGCGCGCGCGCCTATGTCACGAGCACCAACGGCAAGCGCATCACGGCGGTGGATTGCCTGGCTCGCAAGGCCGTCGCGACGCTCGCCTTGCCCGACGAGCCCGTGGGGATCGCGGTGGGCGCCGACGGCCGCTTTGTTTATGCGGCCGGGTTTTTCCAAGGCCATCTCTACAAGATCGACGCGCGGACCCTTAAAATCCTCGCCGATGTCGTGATCGGCGGCACGCCGTCCGGGCTCGCCATGACGCCTGATGGAACCACCCTGCTTGTGACCAAGCGCGACGCCAACGAACTTGCCCTCGTCGATCCCGCGACGCTCGGCGCCTTGGCCTTGGTGCCCGTTGGCAACCGCCCCTATGGCGTGATCGCGGACGACCAGGGCCGCGCCTATACCGCGAATGTCTATGGCGACGATGTCTCGGTCGTCGATCTCGCCGCCCGCGAGGTGATCGGCACGGTGCCGGTCGGGAAGCGGCCTTATGTCGTGGCCTTGGCCGACGGCAAGGGGTTCGTCTCCGATCAATACGAGGGCAAGGTCGCGGTGTTCGATTTGAAGACGCTGCAACCGATCGCCCGGATCGCCGTGGGGGACTATCCCGATGGCATCCAGGGCAGTTTCGACGGCAAGAGCGTCTATGTCGTCAATTGGGAAAGCAACGACGTTTCGGTGATCGATACCGCCAGCCTGAAGGTCGTGGCGACGATCCCGGTCGGCGACAGTCCGCGCTCGTTCGGCACGTTTTTGCGCCAAGGCCCATGACCGTGTTTTCAAGATCCTGAAGTTTAGAGATCGCGCGCGCGCTGCGGTTCGGCATGGCCGACGATGCGCGAAATCCCGGCGCAATCGCTGCGGACTTGGCGGTCGAGCGTGTCGACATGGCTGTGCACCATATCGACGCTGAGGGTGGGGTCGACGAGACAGTGATAGTTCACGACGAGGCCGGACGGCGTCTCGCGCACGCGCACATGATGAATATCGAAGAGCGTGCCGCACTCCGGCGCGCGGCCCGCGAGGGCGGCCTCGACTTCGGCGCGAACGTGCTCGTCGGCGTCGCGGCCATGAAGTTCGCCGACCTCGAGCGGCTCGATATGGCTTTCCACCTCGAACCCGGCGCCCAATTCGTCCTTGATCGCTTGCTCCAGGGCGCTGACGAGTTCATGCGCCTGGCCGAGTTTCATGCGGCCGTCGAGCTCGGCGTCGAAGCTCACCGATTTTCCGCGCTCGAGCGACTGCACGGTGACGTGATGGATCGGGATGTGGCGCTTGTTGGCGATCAACAGCACCCGCTCCACGACGGTTTCGTCGTCGAGCGCGATCGGCGTCGCGGCCACGGCGAGGTTGACGCCGGGAAACCGGTTCGTGACGGAAACGATGACGGCATCGCGGATCGCCGCGACGCGCTCCAGCGACAAGGTGCGCGAGACCGCGAGTTCGACTTCCCCCGCGATCGTGCCGCCAATCGGCCGCAGCCGGAGGGCGGTGACCGCGATCACGCCCGGCATCCCCGCAATCAGGTCGCGCACCGGATCGGTCAAGCCCGGCGGCGCGGCGTCGACGAGGGTATTGACGGTCTGCCGGCCGAGCCGCAAGCCGGCCACGCCGATGAAGATCGCCACCGCGATCGCGGCGATCGTATCGCCGCCATGAAGGCCATACCGGGTCGCGGCGAGGCCCGCGAGCGCGAGAGCCGCGGCGACGATGTCGCTCGCGAAATTGAGAGCGTCCGCGGCCAAGGCTTCGCTCTTGGTCGCCTTGGCGACCTTGTCGAGCGTGATCCAGCGCCATGTATCGACGATGACGGAAAAGATGAGAATGGCGAAGGCGAATGGGATGGGCTGGACGTCATCGCCGCCGCTATAAAGGCGCTTGATTGCCTCGATCAGGATGAAAGCGGCCAGCGCGATCAGAAAGCCGGTCTGGATCAGGGCGGCCAGCGCCTCGACCTTGCCATGGCCGAATTGGTGGTCTTCGTCGGCGGGCTTGGACGCGAGCCGAATGGCGAAATAGCTCATCAGGGTTATGCCAACGTCGCCGAGATTATTGCCGGCCTCCGACATCAGCGCGAGCGAGCCGGAGAGCAGGGCCGCGACGAATTTTCCAAGCATGAGCAAGGTTTTGACCGCGACCGAGACGAGCGCGGTCCGCCGCTTCAAGCGGTCGATGTCGTCCGTGTCGAGTTTGCCCAGCGATCTCATGGCGATCCAGCGGTGTCCGGCTTTTCGAGAGATTTCCGCGCCAAGGCGCAACCTAAGCTGTCCCGCATGGGTTCTCCCGCGCGACTGTCAGCCCGGCGGCGTGGCGTGAAAATCGGCACGGCAAGGTTTCCGGCGATGTCTCCGCCGCCTATATAGAGGCCGGACATTAAGGCGGCTGTAAAAGGAACGAGCGCGATGAAATATTTACATACGATGGTGCGGGTCGAAAATCTCGACCGCGCGCTTGATTTTTATTGCGGGAAGTTCGGTCTCGAGGAAGTCCGGCGGATCGACAACGAAAAAGGGCGTTTCACCCTTGTCTTTCTCGCGGCGCCCGACGATGTCGCCCGCGCCAAGGAGGATCAGGCGCCGCTCGTGGAGCTGACCTATAATTGGGACCCCGAACATTACGACGGCGGTCGCAATTTTGGACATCTCGCCTATGAGGTGGACGATATTTACGCCACTTGCGACAAGCTGCAAAAGGCCGGCGTCACGATCAATCGTCCTCCGCGCGACGGTTACATGGCCTTCATCCGTTCGCCCGATAATATTTCAATCGAGCTTCTGCAAAAAGGCGAGGCCAAGGAGCCGCAAGAGCCCTGGAAATCGATGGCCAATACGGGCGTGTGGTAGGGATTATCCCTCGTCGGGCGGTTCGGCGCTGAGCCCATAGTGCCGAAACCGCGCGATGATCGCGGCAATCTCATCGTCCGGTAGGATGACGGGCGCGCCGGCGCAGCTCGCGAGAAACGCCATTTTCGCGAGTGTTTCGAGTTCATTGGCGCGCCACATCGCTTGCTCCAGCGAGCGTCCGGTCGCGACCATGCCGTGGTTGCCGAGCAGCACGCCATGCCGCTCGCCGAGATATTCGAGGATGAGATCGGACAGAGCTTGCGTGCCGAACGGCGCATAAGGCGTGCAGCGGATCTCCGGACCATTGAAAATGGCGATCATATAATGCAGCGCCGGGATCGGCCGGTGCAGGGTGGAGAGGACCGTCGCATAGAGCGAATGGGTATGCACCACGGCGCCGACATCGGGCCGATGGGCGAGAATGTCGCGATGCAGGCGCCACTCACTCGATGGCTTGACGGCGCCCTCATAGGCCTCGGACTCCCATCCCATCCACGCGATTTCGTCCGCGCGCATCTCATCCGCCTTGAGCCCAGTCGGCGTGATCAGGAAGCCGCCGCCGTGCCGCACGGAAATATTGCCGGCCGTGCCTTGATTGAGGCCGAGCCTTACAAGCTCCCGACTCGCCTCGACCAGCCCTTGCCGGAGATTCTCGTCCATGGCGGTTGGTCTCGTCACTGATCAAACACTCTCTCTCGCGACATCCAAAACACGGTAACGGTGTCGACTCGGCCCGCCGTAATGACCAATGACCACCAATTGTCTAGTCTTCTGCTCAATATCTAACCATTGAGGGAGTCGAATCGCAAAAATGTCGCTATCCAAAATCCCAAGATAACACTAATGTCACACCGTTCAAAAAAATTCCTTCCGGTGGCCTCAACACCGTCCACATTCGGCATGAGGGTTGCGTTCACGTCTTATGGGTTGCTCGTTTTCGCTGAATGACCATCGTCGCACGGAGGGGCTTGCCATGTTGATTGAAGAGATCGTCCGGTCTTGTGTCCATGAGAGTGTCGCCCGCGTAGCCGTTGCGTCGATCGGGAGCAAATTTTACGCTGAAATCGAGGAAGTCGCGGCAAGCTATGGCATGACGCTCGGTGGTTTCGTGGCTTTATCGGTCCAACGTTTTGCGCGCCATGGGGACGAAGCGGAACTGCGCGCGGTTCGCCTGGCGATGACGGGCGCGCAAGAGCCGATCCTCGCCGGTCTGCACCGTATTTTGTGTATCATGTTGGCTGCGGGGATTCCGTCGGACTCGGTCCGCAGGCGCGAGCGCCGTCCTCGGCTGCGGGCAGCGGACATCGGACGCTCCGAAATGACCGAACGCTACGATTACGCTTGTTGAGGTTGGGCAAAGCCCCGACTTTCACCCGATTTTTTCGTTTTCCAGATCACCAGAGAGTTCGATTTCCTCGATGATTTTCGCCACGAAGGCGGTGAGATCCGCCGTGGATCGACTGGTGATGATGTTGTCATCCACCACGACCTCTTCGTCGACCCAGTCGCCGCCGGCGTTTTCAATATCGGTTTTTACCGACGGCCAGGACGTCAAGACACGGCCCTCGACGGCATCGGCTTCGACCAAGAGCCAGGGGGCGTGCGAGATCGCCGCGACGATTTTTTCGGCATCGAAAAAATCGAGCACGAGTTCGACGGCTTTTTCGTTGATGCGCAACGTGTCGGCGTTGATCGGACCGCCGGGCAGGATCAAGGCGTCGTAATCGTCGGCATCGACCGTTTCGAGCTCGAGATCGACAGGAACGCTCTCGCCCCAGCCGTTGTCACCCCACGCCCTTATCGCGCCGGTCTTGGGCGCGCCTATCTTCACGACCGCGCCGGCTTCGCGCAATTTTGCCAGGGGCACGGCGAGTTCTGCGTGATCAAATCCGTCTGTCGCCAGGATCAGAATAGTCGCTTGTTTGATACTCGGCATGCCAAATCTCCACCGTCGCGACGAACTGAAAGCATTTCTTACGAAAGTTACAGGCTTTCGTAGCTCAGACAGCGCTCTAACTCTTTGTAAGACGAGAGTTTATTTCCGTTTTGGAGACTTCGCCAAAGCGGAACGCGCTCCACGAGTTAATGGACTAATCCGGACCACCAATGCAAGGTTCCGTTTGCCCGCGCCGTCTGATCAGGCGGTGCGGCGCGCCCAGGGGCGCGTGCCCGCGGGCACTTCCGGCTCGAGCCCTGGCTGGTAAAAGCGGTCGAAGGCCGTCGCGCGCCGGCCATCCTGCAACAGGCGCAATGTATTTGCGTCGGTAATTTCGAAAGCATCGAAGCCGCAGCGCGCCATGAACTGCATTTCGTCGAACAAAATATCGCCGGTGGCGCGCAATTCCTTGGTGTAACCGAGACGCGAGCGCAGCAGCCAAGCCATGGAATAGCCGCGGCCATCGGTAAATTTCGGGAAATTGATGCTGATGAGATCGAAGTGTTCGAGATCGCCCGCGAGTTGTTCCACCGCGAAACCGGGATCGAGCCGCAAGCCGAGCGGGGCGGGCAAAGTGCCGTTCCGGCGTTCCTGCCACTCGGCGTAGCTCAAGATTTCACGTCGCGTGGGTCCGGGTGTCTGGTCCCATGGGTCCGCCGCGAAGACGCCGTTTTTGAAATAGGTCATTAGATTCCAGCCCCGGCGTCCGGGAAAGACGTGTGAATTCCGCATTCGACCTTGCCCTTGCCACGCCAGCGGCCGGCGCGGGGATCCTCGCCGGGACGAACGGGGCTCGTGCAGGGCAGACAGCCGATCGAGAAATAGTTCTTGGCCACGAGCGGGTGGCGCGGCAAGTCCCACTGATTGAGATGGTCGAGAATGTCGCGCGCGGACCAACTCGCGAGCGGGTTGACCTTGGTGCGCGCGCCCTGAGTCTCGAACACCGGCAAGTTCTTGCGCGTATCCGCTTGAAACCGCTTGCGGCCCGAGATCCAGGCGTCATAGCCCTGCAAGGCGCGGCTCAACTGCAGCACCTTGCGGATATTGCAGCAGGCATCTTGATCGCGGGCCCAGAGAAAATTTTCGGGATCCTGCTCGCGCAGATCTTCGGCATCCGGCGCGAAGACCCGCACATTGGTCAAACCGAGCCGCTGCGTCAGCAGATCGC
>JARLIW010000130.1 GCA_031291515.1 Beijerinckiaceae bacterium
GCGCCGTGATCGAGCATCGCCCGCGCCGTGGCCCGGTAGAGCAGCCCGGTGTCGAGATGGGGGAGCCCGAACGCCTCGGCCAAGCGCCGCGCGATCGTGCCCTTGCCGGACGCCGCCGGACCGTCGATGGCAATGATCATGAGAAACGCGCTCCGAGCCGCGCCATGTCGGCCTTGAAACGAGGATAGCTCGTGGCGATCATATGCTCGTCGTCGATCGCCATCGCGTTGCGCGCGGCAAGGCCCAGGCACAAAAAGCTCATCGCGATCCGGTGATCGAGATGGGTGACGGCGAGACCGCCGCCGCGCACCTCGCCCGCGCCCCCTTCGACCAGAAGATCGTCACCCTCGATCGCGCGGTCCACGCCGGCTTGCGCCAGGCCATCGGCCACGGCCACCAGACGATCGGATTCCTTGACCCGCAACTCATGCAGGCCGCGCATCCGCGTCGTGCCCGTCGCAAAAGCGGCCGCGACGGCAAGAATGGGATATTCGTCGATCATCGACGGCGCGCGCGCGGCGGGAACGTCGACCCCGCGCAGTGCCGAAGCGGTCACGCGCAAATCGGCAACGTCTTCGCCGCCCTCGATGCGGCGATCCAAGATCTCGATGGACGCGCCCATTTCGAGAAGCGTCGTGATCAAGCCGATGCGCAACGGGTTCATCATCACGCCTTCCACCACGACCTCGGAGCCGGGGACGATCAGCGCCGCGACGATGGCAAACGCGGCGGACGAGGGATCGGCGGGCACGACGACATGGGCGGGATGCAGCTCGGGACGCCCCTCGAGGCTGATCTTGCGCCCGGCATCGCCGAACGGCTCGACCTTCACGCTAGCGCCGAAAAACGCCAGCATTTTTTCCGTATGGTCGCGGCTCGCCTCGGTCTCGATCACCACCGTGCGGCCCGGCGAATTGAGACCGGCGAAGAGAATCGCCGATTTGATCTGCGCCGAAGCGACCGGGGTTTTATATTCGATCGGCACCGGCTCGGCGGTCCCCTGAATCACAATCGGACACCGGCCGCCGTCCGCTTGCTCGAGCACCTTGACGCCCATGAGCGCGAGCGGATCAAGGATGCGCCGCATCGGGCGCTTGCGCAAAGAAGCATCGCCATCGAAGCGCGCCTTGATCGGATGGCCGCCGACGACACCCAGCATCAGCCGCGACCCCGTACCGGCATTGCCGAAATCCAATGTCCCGCGCGGCGCCAAAAGCGAGCCGATCCCGACGCCCCGCACGAGCCACGACGCGCCGTCGCGGGTGATCGTCGCCCCGAGCGCCTCGGCCGCGGCGGCGGTGCGCAGCACGTCGTCGCCTTCGAGCAGGCCATCGACGCGCGTCTCGCCGATACTGAGAAGCCCAAAAATCAGAGATCGATGCGAGATGGATTTATCGCCCGGCGGACGAAGGCGGCCGCGTAAGGGGCCGGCAGGTTCGGCGCGCAAGGCGGCGGGGACCGGAATGATCTGTGGAGATGTCACCAGGGTTCCAAAAGGGTTTAGGACCGCGGCCCATTGCGGTCAAAGGATGATTCCGCTGTTTCAGTTTTCGAGCCAGAGCCTCGCCGCCTTGATTTTGCTTGAAAAAAACAAAATATCCCGTGGCTCCGCCGGTTGAAAGCTGCTTAGCATGGCTCGATATAGGCTGTCACCAGAAGGTCGATTATCCCGATGAATCGCCTTTAGGGCCAAGTTCCATTTGACAGCGGCCCCGGCCCCCACTAACCGGCTCGCCACACACAATTCATCCAGGGCACCCCGGCAGGGCGTAGCCTCTCCGTTTCAAAGGTTGACTCCGTGCCCAAACCCAATCTTGGCAACAAGCATCAATGCCAAAACTGCAGCACGAAATTCTTCGATCTGAACAAGGATCCGATCGTTTGCCCGAAATGTGGCGCGATATTCCAGGCCACGCCACTCTCTGCCCGCGCGGCGCGCGCCGCGGCCGAGGGCGATGACGACGAAATCGAACTCGATCCCGGCGCGGAGCTCGTGCCGCTCGAGGAGGCCGATGTCGACGAAGACAAGGTCGTGGCGGCGGTGGTCGACGACGACGACCCCGAGATCGAGGACGAGCCCGCGGACGACACGTTCCTCGAGGAAGAGGAAGACGGCGACGACGACGTCTCGGATCTGATCGACGGCGACATCGAAACGGATGAAGAGCGCTAAAATCGGCTGTTCGTTCCGCTTTCTGAAACCATCATCCATCCCCGCCGTTCCGGAACCCGCTTCGGAACGGCGGTGTAGCCACTTTCCGAGTTCCTCTGGACCGGTGTCGCGAGCCTAACCCGCCTCGCAGTCGTGATCGAGCAAATGTTCGCCGTGTCCCTGGTTGTTGCGCATGCGGCCCGCGAGCGCGGCCAAGACATAGAACCCTGGTCCGCTTTTCTCGAATGTCGCGCCCGCCATCACGATGGTGAGTCGCGCGCTATCGGCTTCGGGTACGTGCAAGCCGTCGAAAACCAAGCGGAACACGTTGATTCCCGCGATGTCCTGGCTGTTCAACCTCAGGCCCCAATAGCGCTCGCCCGCGAGGTCGAAGGGCAATCTCGTCCACGCGTCCGTCTTGAACAAATCCGCGTGAGCTCGCAGCGTGTCCCGCACTTGGTGGTCCATGCAATCCACGTGAATGTGCAATTGGTCCTGAGCCCGCCCAGGGCGCGAATTCACCGCGAGCCCGATATCCTCGCGCCGAAGCGCATGCGGGACGCTCGTCTCGACGAAACTGCGGGCTTTCCAAGCATCGGCGAAATAGTTCGGGGTATTCGGCTCCCGCAAGAACGGACTCTCGACGCCCGCCAAGGGAATCGTCGGCACGACCACGAGATTATGGGCCGGATCGAGCGGGGCATGGAGAACGACGTAGCCGGTGTCCACGCCCTTCGACAGATCGGCATCCATACAGGGAAACGCCGCGCCCGTGATCTGCTTATTGACCGTGCAAAGCTGGACGACGTGCCAAAGCATCGCGCGTTTGGCCGATTGCGCCACGGCGAGGCCCCCTGACAGCAAAAGCA
>JARLIW010000131.1 GCA_031291515.1 Beijerinckiaceae bacterium
AAAATCTGGATCGGCGTGTCGCCGGCTCCGGCCGTGCGATAGACTTCCCAGAGCGTATCGAACAAGCGCGGGTCCATCACGGTCTGATCGTCGTTGCGCCAGTCGCGGAGGAAATGATTGAGCTTGTCGAGAACGGCTTGGTCGTAGTGGCCATCGACCCGGAAGGTCGCGTCGATCGATTCGCCAGTATGGGTATGGTAAAAATGAAGGGTTCGCGTGTCGCCGTTCGCGACGGCGGTTTCTGTCGTTGAAGGCGCCACGGCCCATACGGAAAGGGTGCAGGCGACGCTTGCCAAGGCAAGAACGAAGAGGTGTTTCAGACCAGCGTGGATTCGCATCATTCGCAGAAGCTCTACCCTTTGATCCCGTCGAATCAACCTAAGTTGACTAAATCGTTACAGACAAGCGTTAACAATGTATCAAAACACGCATTTTTCGCGGGTGTGACATCTTTCCAACGCTTATCCTGCAAAGCTCCTTGCCACGGTTGAGCCGGTTTGGCTAGCCCTCCTGCCCTAACGCAATCGCGACCCTGTGGACATAATCGTACACGTCGTCTCGTAAATCGAGGTGCCCGGCCTCGTCGACCGAGGCGGTAAAATATTCGATATGGATCGGCAATGGCGCCGGTAAATTCACATATCGCTCGCTGTCGCCCAGCATGGCCAAAAGGCGCTTTTGACTCCATCCGTTGCCCTGCCCCAGGACGTTTTCGGCGAAACGGAAGGGCTGATCGACGCGCACGCATCCGTGGCTGAACGCGCGTTGCGCCGAGGCAAACAACGCTTTAGAAGGCGTATCGTGGAGATAGACGGCGTAGTCGTTGGGAAACATGAACTTGATGCGCCCCAAGGCGTTTTTCGCGCCGGCCGGCTGCTTCACGACGAGGCGGCCATTGCGGTAGGCGGCGGTATAGCCATGCGCGCCGAGATAGCCCGGATCTTCCGCGAGCCTTGGCAGCATTTCCTTTTTGATGATCGATTCCGGCACATTCCACACCGGATTCACGATCAAGAATTTCATGCTGTTGGAAAACAAAGGCGTCGGCGTCGCGGTCTTGCCGACCACGACACGATTGGTCGAGACGGCGGCCCCGCCGCGATAGACGGTCACCAGGTAATCCGGCACGTTGACCTCGATCCGGTCGGCGCCGAGATCGCGTGGCATCCAGCGCCACATCTCCATATTGGCGACGAGCTGGGCTTCGAGTCGGGATGGCTTGCCGCCAGACAGCGCCGCGATTGTCCGCCTGGTCAGAACGCCTGAAGCCGGAAGTCCGTTGGCTTTTTGAAACCCGGCGACGGCCGCCGCGACCTCCGTGTCGTAGCGCAACTTTTGCGGCGCGCTATCGGGGGTTCCGTCGAGACTGAACCGAGCACGAATCAACGGGACGCGCGGGTCGTTCATGCCGATCCGCAGAACGGGACCGTCCGGAATGGCCGCAACTGGGACCGGCGACGCATGCACGGCCCGAAGTTCCGCCAATTTTTTGCGCAAGGCGCCGTAGCGGGGCTCGGCTGGATTGAAGGCCTCCAGTCTGTCACCCGCGTCGGATCCGGCCTCGGCAACCGCTTTCAACACGTCCGCGGCATCGGCGATCGCCGGTTTGAAGCCAATCAGCGGCGCGATCGACCGCGGATCGATCCGCGAACCCGTCGCTTCGGCGGCAAAAAGCGCCACGGCCTCCGATAGGGCCAATTCGCTTTCCGCTTGTTCGTCCATCGTCCCCGAGACGTTGAGCGAGGCCGGCGCCGAAGGCAGCGTCAAGGCATCGTCCGCGGCATGGGCCAAGCGCTCGATGACCGGGCCGACGGCGGTGACGGCGGCCCCATTCGCGGACCAAACCGGCGCAAACGAGCGGGCGGCATAAAATGCGGCGATGGAGTCTCGTTGCTTGCGCCGCTGCGCCGCGCCAGCGCCGCGAATTTCAGCGGCTTCACGCTTTTCAAGAGCGGTTTTGATCGCGGAATCGAGCGGCGGCAGCGGCACGCTTGCGGCCTTGGCCGCATCGAGGGGATTCACCGTCGACGCGGGGCGGCTCTCGGGAGCGACGGGGGGCGGCGTGATCGCGACGTCGGGCTCGGGATCGATTCCGGTGTTCGCGGCGCCGGTCTTTCCGGCCTCGGGCTTCGTCGTCTCGGCATTGCCAACCGTCGCGGAGGATTGCGGCTCGGCTGCCTTGGCGCTCGCGGACGTCTCTTCACCAGCACGCGGAACGGCGGTGGCCTTGGCAGCGTCGCTCACGGACGGGATTGGCGCCGAGGCCTCGGGATGCTCAGCCGGAACGGCGAGCGGCGCGGATTTCCGAGGGGCCTCGCTCGCGGCAGGGATTTCCAAAGGCCCAGCCGGCGGCAGTCCCGCCGCCGCGTTGGCCGGCATGGCAAAGCCGTAGAGCAGCGCGGCGGTCGCCGCGCCGGTGAAAACGATGGATCTCAACCGTCCGCGCATATCTGACCCCTAACGGATCGACCGCCAATAGAACTGGCCCAACAGACCTCGGACTTCAGCATGGTTCCCTTGAGAACACCCTAACGGCCTTCCCATGAAACCTCCTTGGCCGCGACGACACGTCCGCGCCGAACGGCCTGTTTCAATGCTTTGATCTGAGATGCGCGAGCATATGCCCGCTCGAATCGAGCAATTTGACGCAATGTTTCATGTGAGGACCAATCATGCCCAAATCAACGATCAATCCCGGCGCAATCTTGGCGGCGATCGATTTTCCCGAGGACGTTGCGTTCCGGCCACAAAGCGTTGAATCGAAAAGTCAGGCGGCCCTGTCGTCGGTCTCGGGCGTCTCTTCTGGCGCCTCGCCGTGGAACAGCCCGTATTCCTTCATTTTGCGGTAAAGCGTCGAGCGCCCAATGCCCAGCTTGCGCGCCATCGCGGACATTTGACCGCGATAATGGCCGAGCGCGAACCGAATGGTCTCGGCCTCGAGGATCTCGAGTTTGCGAACGTCGCCGCCATCATCGAGAAGCGGAAGGACATTGGGATCGCGAACTTCTACCCTCACAATCTCGCGATCCGAGCGCGGCGACACCGGCTGGGCGATGGCGAGCGGCGGGATGCGGACGTCGAATCCCTCGACCTGGGCCGCGATCTGCGGAAACTCGGCGATGGTCAGTTCGTCTTGATCGGCGAGAACGACGGCGCGGAACACCGCGTTTTCGAGCTGCCGGACATTGCCCGGCCAGTTGTAGGTCATGAGCAGCGAAATCGCTTCGGCGCAGATGCCGCGAATGCGCTTGCCCTCTTCGGCCGCGAAACGGGCGACGAAACGCCGCGCGAGATCGGCGACGTCCTCGCGCCGCGTCCGCAGCGGCGGCACGGTGATCGGGAAGACATTGAGCCGGTAATAAAGGTCTTCGCGAAATTGCCCGCGCTTGACCAGTTCGATCAGGTTTTGATTGGTCGCCGAAATCAGACGGATATCGACCTTGACCGGCCGCTTGCCGCCGATCGGATCGACCTCGCCCTCTTGCAACGCGCGCAACAGCTTGACCTGGGCGTCTTGTGGCAGCTCGCCGATCTCGTCGAGGAACAGGGTTCCGCCATGGGCTTCGACGAATTTGCCGGGATGTTTCTCGGTCGCACCGGTGAACGAGCCCTTCTCGTGCCCAAATAGGATCGATTCGACGAGATGTTCGGGCAGAGCGCCGCAATTCACCGTGACGAACGCGCGGCCTCGCCTGTCGGACGCGCCCTGAATCGCACGCGCGACCAGTTCCTTGCCGACGCCTGATTCGCCTTCCAGCAGAACCGGAATCGTCGATTTCGCGGCCCGCTCGCCGAGCCGGATGGTGCGCTCCATCACTTCGCTCTTGCTCGACAGATCGGACAACGTGAGCGAACCCGACGCGTGCCGGTTCATGTGCCGAATTTCGTCTTCGAGCGCATCGACGCGCAGGGCGTTCTTGATTGAAACTTGCAGCCGCTCGGCGCCGACGGGCTTGACGACAAAGTCCGCGGCCCCGGCCCGCATCGCCGAGATCACGGCCTCGATCGAGCCATGAGCGGTCTGGACGATGGTCGGCACCACCCAATTGTGATCGCGCATCCGTGTCAGGACCGCCATGCCGTCGAGGTCGGGCATGACCAGATCGAGAATCAACAGATCGATCGGAACCACGCCCACGGACGGTTCGAGCCGCTTCAAGGCCTGCTCGCCACTTTCGGCGGTTTCCGCCCCGTAACCAAAGCGCCGGACCAAGGATTCAAGCAGCCGGCGTTGAACGGGATCATCATCAACGATGAGTATGGTGCAGGACATGCGACCTCTTGGCGCGAGCGCATCGGCGCTCTTTCAAGCTCACATCGTCCGTGATCAGGGTAAATTTGATGTTAAAATGCGCGCGCCAATAGCCCGCCCCAAGGAAATTATGGGGGCCGGCGCGGTTGCGAGGCGTTTGAACGGCTATTATGTCCCGAATCATCCTCCCGATTCGAAGGCCGCCATGTTCCGCTCCCTCCCGATTACCGCGTCAGCCTTGCCCCAAGCTCACCAAACCGGGGCGCGAGCCGACGAATCCCTCGGGACGCTCCCGGAATGGAATCTCGCCGATCTTTACCCCGCCATGGAGTCCGAAGCCTTCGCGCGCGACCTCGTGGAGGCCGCCGAGGCGTGCAAGGCGTTCGCCGCCGATTACAAAGGACGGCTCGAAAATCTGGCGGCCGACGGTTCGAACGAGGGTCTGATCGAGGCGGTGCGCCGCTACGAGGTCATCGACGACAAGCTCGGACGCATCATGTCCTATGCCGGGCTCGTTTATGCGACCGACACCTCCGATCCGGCGCGCGCCAAATTCTACGGCGACGCGCAGGAGAAGATCACGACGGCCTCGACGGACCTTTTGTTCTTTACACTCGAACTCAACCGGATCGACGACGCGGTTCTCGACGCGGCGGCGGCCAAGGCCCCATTGTCGCATTACCGCCCCTGGCTCGACGATATCCGCAAGGACAAGCCGCATCAGCTCGACGACAAGCTCGAACAATTGTTCCACGAGAAATCGGTCACGGGCCAAACCGCCTGGAATCGCCTGTTCGACGAGACCATGACGGCCCTGCGGTTCAAGGTCGGCGAGGAGGAGCTCGCGCTCGAACCGACACTCTCTCTGTTACAGGACCCGTCCGCCCCCAAGCGCAAGCAAGCCGGCGAGGCTTTGGCCGCGGGCCTCGGAAAAAACATCCGGACCTTCGCGCTGATCACCAATACGCTCGCCAAGGACAAGGAAATCTCCGACCGTTGGCGCGGCTACCAGGATGTCGCGGATGCGCGCCACCTCTCCAACCGCGTCGAGCGCGACGTCGTCGATGCCTTGGTCGCGGCGGTTCATTCCGCCTATCCCCGGCTTTCGCACCGCTATTACAAGTTGAAGGCCAGATGGTTCGGCGTCGAGACGATGCCGCATTGGGATCGCAACGCGCCCTTGCCGAACGTGCCCACGCGAACCGTGGGCTGGGACGAGGCGCGAAGCACCGTGCTCGACGCCTATCGCGGCTTTTCACCCGACATGGCCGCGATTGCCCAGCGCTTTTTCGACGGCCGCTGGATCGACGCGCCGGTGCGGCCGGGCAAGGCGCCGGGCGCTTTCGCGCATCCGACCGTCCCCTCGGCCCACCCCTATGTCCTGCTCAACTATCAAGGCAAGCCGCGCGATGTGATGACGCTGGCCCATGAACTCGGCCACGGCGTGCACCAGGTTTTGGCGGGTCCGAACGGCGCGTTGATGGCGCCGACGCCGCTGACGCTCGCCGAAACCGCCTCGGTCTTCGGCGAAATGCTGACCTTCCGCGCTTTGCTCGCCAAGACCACCACGAAGGACGAGCGCCGCGCGCTGCTCGCCGGCAAGGTCGAGGACATGATCAACACGGTGGTGCGCCAGATCGCCTTCTATACGTTCGAGCGCAAGCTCCACACCGCGCGCCGCGAGGGCGAGCTGACCTCGGACCAGATCGGCGAGATCTGGCTCGGCGTGCAGGCGGAAAGCCTCGGCCCGGCGATCAAGCTGATGCCAGGCTACGAGACCTATTGGGCCTATATCCCGCATTTCATCCACTCGCCCTTCTACGTCTACGCCTATGCGTTCGGAGACTGCCTCGTGAATTCGCTCTACGGCGTGTTCGAAAAGGCCCAGGATGGCTTCGCCGAGCGCTATCTGGCGATGCTCGCGGCCGGCGGCACCAAGCACCATTCCGAATTGCTCAAGCCGTTCGGGCTCGACGCGACGGACCCTGGATTCTGGGGGATCGGGCTCGGGATGATCGAGGGGCTGATCGCGGACTTGGAGGCGATGGAGTGAGGAGCTTAGCGCCGCTCACAAATTCATGCTAGAAATCGCAATCGATAAGGCCAAACATGCATCCGGCGATCCTTGAAAAGCGCGGCGAACTCATCGCGGCTTGCGAGCGGTTTAATGTCGCGCGTCTGGACATATTCGGCTCGGCGGCTCGCGGCGGCGATTTCAA
>JARLIW010000132.1 GCA_031291515.1 Beijerinckiaceae bacterium
CCGCCTCGAAGCCTTGCTCAATTTCCAGACATTGGTCTGTGAACTCACCGCGCTCGATGTCGCCAATGCGTCGCTGCTCGACGAGGCCACCGCCGCGGCGGAAGCGATGAGCATGGCGCATCGCGTGGCGTCTCCTAAGAATGAGATCGCGCGAAACACCTTCTTCGTCGATGAGGATTGCCTGCCGCAGACCATTGCCGTCCTGCGGACCCGCGCCGCGCCTCTGGGCTGGACGATTGTCACGGGCAATCCGTTTAGGGATCTCGATCCCACCGCCGTCTTTGGCGTCCTGTTCCAATATCCCGGCACGAAGGGTGCGATCCACGACTTTTCAGGTCCCATCCAGGCCGTGCACGCGGCCGGCGGCATTGCCGTGATGGCCGCCGATCCGCTCGCTTTGACGCTGCTCAAGCCGCCCGGCGAACTCGGCGCCGACATTGCGGTCGGCTCGATGCAGCGCTACGGCGTGCCGATGGGGTTTGGCGGACCGCATGCCGCCTATATGGCGACGCGCGATGCGTTCAAGCGCAACCTGCCGGGCCGGATCGTCGGCGTCTCGATCGATGCCAAGGGCAATCGCGCCTATCGCCTCGCGTTGCAGACGCGCGAGCAACATATTCGTCGGGAAAAAGCGACCTCGAACATTTGCACGTCGCAAGTTCTGCTCGCGGTGGTCGCCTCGATGTATGCCGTGTTTCACGGCCCCAGGGGCTTGAAAGCCATCGCGGAACGCGTCCACCGCGACGCGGGGCGGTTGGCCGAGGGCTTGGCGACGCTGGGATATTCGGTCGAGCCTCGGACCTTTTTCGACACGATCACGGTCGATGCCGGACGGTTCCAGGCGCTCATTCTCGAAAACGCGGTCAAGAACGGGGTCAATCTGCGCCGGATCGGGACGAGCCATATCGGCATTACGGTCGATGAGCGCACGCGACCCGATGTGATCCAGGCAGTCTGGCGCGCCTTTGGCGGCAGCCACCTCGTCTATTCCGAAAATTATCCGGCCTCGCGTCTGCCGCCGAACCTGTTGCGAACCTCGGCCTTTCTGACCCAGGATATTTTCCAGATGAACCGCGCCGAGAGCGAGATGACGCGCTACATGCGCCGCCTCGCCGATCGCGATCTCGCGCTCGACCGGACGATGATCCCGCTCGGATCGTGTACGATGAAGCTGAACGGCACGGCGGAAATGCTGCCGATTTCCTGGCCCGAATTTTCCGAAATCCATCCCTTCGTGCCGTATGATCAGGCGCTCGGCTATCACGAACTGATCGGCGACCTCTCGAAAAAGCTTTGCGATATCACGGGCTATGACGCGATTTCGATGCAGCCGAATTCCGGCGCGCAGGGCGAATATGCCGGGTTGCTCGCGATCCGCGCCTATCATATCGCGCGCGGCGAAGCGCATCGCGACGTCTGCCTCATTCCGTCCTCGGCGCATGGCACCAATCCGGCCTCGGCGCAGATGTGCGGCATGCAGGTCGTCGTCGTCGGCGCCGATGCCAAGGGCAATATCGATTTCGCGGATTTTGCCGCCAAGGCGGCACAATATGGCGAACGGCTCTCGGCCTGCATGATCACCTATCCGTCGACGCATGGCGTGTTCGAGACGCGCGTGCGCGCGATCTGCGATCTCGTCCATGCCCATGGCGGTCAGGTCTATATCGATGGCGCCAATCTCAATGCGATGGTCGGCTTGGCGCGCCCCGGCGAGATCGGCGGCGATGTGAGCCATCTCAATCTGCACAAGACGTTTTGCATCCCGCATGGCGGCGGCGGCCCGGGCATGGGGCCGATTGGCGTGAAAAAGCATTTGATTCCCTACCTGCCCGGCCATCCCGAGACGGGCGGCACCGGGGCGGTCTCGGCCGCGCCCTACGGTTCGGCGTCGATCCTTCCGATTTCCTGGAGCTATTGCCTGCTGATGGGCGGGCGCGGCCTGACCCAGGCGACGCGGATCGCGATCCTCAACGCCAATTATATCGCGAAACGCCTGGAGCCGGCCTTTCCCGTGCTCTACACGGGCGAAAACGGCCGGGTCGCGCATGAATGCATCATCGATACGCGCCCCTTCGCGAAAAGCGCCGGCGTGACCGTCGACGACATCGCCAAGCGCCTGATCGATGCCGGGTTTCATCCCCCCACGATGAGCTGGCCGGTGGCCGGCACGCTGATGATCGAGCCGACCGAGTCCGAGACCAAGGCCGAACTCGACCGCTTTTGCGACGCCATGCTCGCGATCCGCGAGGAAATCCGGGCGATCGAGGAGGGCCGGATCGACCGCGCCAACAATCCGCTCAAGAACGCGCCGCACACGGTGCAAGATTTGATCGGCGATTGGAACCGGCCGTATTCGCGCGAGGCCGCGTGCTTTCCCGTGGGCTCGCGCGGCATCGATAAATATTGGCCACCGGTCAACCGGGTCGACAATGCCTACGGCGACAGGAATCTCGTCTGCAGCTGCCCGCCGGTCGAGAATTACATGAAAGCGGCGGAGTAGCGGAGCCGGGGAGAATCGATATTGTTGGCGTCCGGTGGCGCATGTCGATCCACCAATAGGGATTTCGTGCGGGCGTCGATCCGCCGTTTGACCGGACGCTTCAAAATTGACTAGCTATCTCCGATGCCGTCTTGGCGGCCGTGGGGATATGTCTCATGACGAAAGCGGCGCCGATACGCTGGCTCGAAGCCGGGCTGTTTGCCTCTCGCTGGCTCGTGGCGCCAATCTATGTTGGTTTGGTCGTGGCGCTCGTGGCGCTGCTTTGGGTCTTCTTCCGCGAGCTTTGGGAAGAGATTCCACACTTGTCCGCGATGAAACCGGACGACGCGATCCTTTTGTCCCTCTCGCTCATCGATCTGTCGCTGGCGGCGAATCTCGTCTTGATCGTGATCTATTCCGGTTACGAGACGTTCGTGTCGCGGATCGACGCGGTCGCGGACAAAGATCGGCCGTCTTGGATGGGGACGGTCGATTTTTCCGGCCTCAAGATGAAGCTGATCGCATCCATTATTGCCATCGCCGCGATCACTCTTCTCAAGGCATTTATGAAGATCGACGAAGGCGATTTGGATACGACGCAAATTCAATGGATGGTCGTCATACAACTGACCTTTGTTCTATCGGGGCTGCTGCTCGCCGCGATGGATTACCTCGGCAGCCGAACTTCCGGGCATTAGGGAGATAATACTCTTCCATGAAGAGCGCGATCGTAAAGCGCTGTTTGAGCGATACCGGACGACTAGCTAGATTAGACCCGTCGGACCTCCCCTAAATAGATTTCATTATCCCGAGTGACTTTCCCTCCGGTCTTTTGTATAGCTGAAGCGTCTTCATGGACCTTCGGCCGCCTTGCGTCTTTTCTCTCACGGAGTGTCAGAGCTCATTCGGCGTGGTTTTTAGCTTAACCTAGCGCTCCAATTGCGCGCGGGATCCAGTCAAATCATGACGTCGAATACTGTTTTGTTCGATTTCGATTAAGCATTGCGGGCCGCCGGGTGGTGGTTGCGTTTGTACCCGTAAACCGGATTCGTCGCATTGAGTTTGCGCGGATGTCCCCAGGATCCAAGGCGTATGGAAGAGTTTTTCGTCGAAAACGCGGGCAGCACGCAGACTGTCTTATTTGCTATATTTGTTAGTATGTTGTGGCTCATGGAAAAGTTAATCCTGGCACAGCCTTGGCGCATGAAGTTCTGCCGTGCATTCCATAACAGCCTTTTCGTATTGTCGGCGTTGCCGATCGAGTTGTGCTGTGGTCTATTGTGCCTCGCGCTTGCGAGTTGGGTCACCGCTCACCACTGGGGCCTTCTTTATTTGCTTCCTTACGCGGACAACCCTTGGGTTAAATATGGGGTGATGTTCGTTGTCTTGGATTTTCTTGACTACGTCTATCATCAAGCCATGCACCAGACGCCCGGCTTCTGGCGTTTTCACTTGGTCCATCATACCGATCTGGCCGTCGACGCCTCGACCTCGGTCCGGGAGCATCCGGGCGAGACGCTGTTGCGGAACGCCTTTATCTTCGCGTGGATTCTGCTCAGCGGCGCGTCCTTCGAGCTCTTGGTTCTCCGACAGACGGCGCAGTCCGTCTGTACCATTTTCGCGCATTCGGCGTTCCGCTTGCCCGCGGTACCCGCGCGCGTGATCGGTTGGGTTTTCATCACGCCCAACTTGCACCACGTTCATCACCATTTCGCATTGCCCTATACCAATTGTAACTACGGTGACGTCTTCAGTATCTGGGACCGGCTTTTCGGAACATTTGTCACGCTGCCGGCCGAGGACACGTTGTTCGGGCTCGACACGCATTTAAACGATGAAAGCACGGGGACGTTCCTCGGTATGATTGCGATGCCGTTTGCTGGGCGCGCCAGCGCCGGGAAAGGGTTCAGCCGGTTGTTCCGTCCGAAAACCAATAAGCCGGACCTCGCGAAGATCTAGGGTGCGCGCCTCTGACCTTTCCCGGCTTGGTTGCCGCGGGAATTTACGGCCACTTCACCATGGGCGGGAGCGACGATAGGATGGAGTCCACGTTCCCTCCGGTCTTGAGCCCGAAAATCGTGCCACGATCATAGAGCAGGTTGAATTCGACATAGCGGCCCCGGCGCACGAGCTGTTCGTCGCGGTCGCCCAGGCTCCACCGCGTTGAAAAATTGCGCCGGACGATGTCCGTATAGACGGTGTTGAACGCTCGGCCGACCGTCTTCGTGAAGGCGAACAACGGCGCGAAACCGTGGCCGGAACTCTCGGGTTCGAGATAATCGTAGAAAATGCCGCCGACGCCGCGGGGCTCGTTCCGGTGCTTGAGGAAGAAATATTCGTCGCACCACGCTTTGTATTTTTCGTAATCGGCGACCTCGGCATGAGCCGCGCAGGCGCTTTTCATCGCGGCGTGGAAGCGCAGCGTATCGGGATCGTCCTGGGTGCGGCGGCGGTCGAGCGTCGGGGTCAGATCGGCGCCGCCGCCGAACCAGGTCTTGGTCGTCGCGACGAAGCGGGTGTTCATATGCACGGTGGGAACATTCGGGTTC
Organism: Beijerinckiaceae bacterium; assembly: GCA_031291515.1. Taxonomy (GTDB): domain Bacteria; phylum Pseudomonadota; class Alphaproteobacteria; order Rhizobiales; family Beijerinckiaceae; genus RH-AL1. The sequence continues at coordinate 5,029 of JARLIW010000132.1, forward strand.
CAGGGATGCACGATGAGCGAAATACCCGAGGCCCAAAACCGCGGATCTTCGGATGCGCCGGGCATTTGTTTCGCAAATTCGGGCGCGAACGTGCCATAGACGGTCGACGTATGGACGCCGGCCTTTTCGAACACCCGGCCGCTGAGAATTCCCATCCGGCCGCCGCCGCCCTCCGCGCCATCGTGATTCGTGCGGCGCCAGGGTTTGAGCTCCGCCCGGCCTCGCGGCAAGCCGTCCTCGGCGAAGGGGCCGGTCGCTTCCGCCTCGATGCTTTCAAGCTGGCTGAGAATCTCGAGTTGCAAGCTCTCGAACCAGGCGCGCGCTTCGGCCTTTTGGGCTTCGAGGCTTTGAATCCCTGTCATGCGGACGCTCCGTTGAGGGTGATTTCACTCCCGGCGAGCTGGCGCAGGGCTTCGCCCGTGACCATCGCGGCCGCCACGGCGACATTGAGCGATCGAAAAGCGGGCTTCATCGGGATTACGACACGATGACTGGTCGCGGCGTGAACGGCCTCCGGAACGCCGGCGGATTCGCGCCCGACCAGCAAGATGTCGCCATGTCGAAAAGTGAAGCCAGTATACGGGACGGCGGCCTTGGTGGAAAGCAGGACCAAACGCGCGGAACTCCCGTCGCGATTCGTCTGCTGGGTACGCCAGGCTTCGAACTGGGCGAAGGAGATGTGCCGTTGAATTGTGAGGGCGTCGAGATAATCCATGCCGGCCCGGCGAAAATGGCGGTCGCTCACGGGAAAGCTCGCCGGTTCGATGATCGCGGACGCGATGCCGAGGCAGGCGCACATCCGCAGCATCGTCCCGCAATTTTGCGGAATGTCCGGCTGGTAGAGCGCCAGCGTGAGGGGTGGGTGGCCGGAAATGACGAAGACTCCATAATGGGTCCGCGGAAATGAACGCGGTTTGTAGCAGGCAGGTGTGGTGAAGAGAACCACAGCGACCGGAAATGTTCGGACGAAGGAAAGCGCGGCAGGTGGCCTCGAAATCCACCTGTTTCCGCGCTGGTTCAAGCGTTTTTATCTTTTTTTCAGTGTGTTGCGTTGCGAACCAGCGTATCAAAGCGCTGATCCTAGCCGCCTGGCTGCGGTGCGGCGCGGCATCGATGGCATCAATTCGTGCACGATCACTGGCGGTAACCTCTTGACCGTGGTGGGGTTGACAAGTCAAAAGCGCTGCAATGCTCGTTGTCACGGGTGAATCCATGATAGGCCCGCGCGTCCCATCGGGGTCGCGAGCGTCGTCTGGGGACGCCTTATCGGAATGAGTGTTGCCGCTACCTCCGGCGTGTCCAACGAGGACGCGCATTCGCAAGCCTTTAGCTAAAGGATCTGACCGTGGCCGAATTGACCCTGGAAGACCCGGCCCGCCGGGATTTCCTTTATCTCGCGACCGGCGCCGTTGGCGTGGTTGCCGCGGCCGGCGCCATTTGGCCGCTGATCAATCAGATGGAGCCCGATGCCTCGACGCTCGCCCAGGCGACCACAGAGGTCGATCTCACCAATATCGCGGAAGGCCAGATCGTCACGATCAAATGGCAGGGCAAGCCCGTGTTCGTGCGCCACCGCACCGCCAAGGAAATCGCGGACGCCCGCGCGACGCCGCTGAGTGAACTGAAAGACCCCGCGACGGACGAATCTCGCGCCCAGAAGCCGGAATGGCTGATCGTGGTCGGGATTTGCACCCATCTCGGCTGCGTCCCGCTCGGGCATCAGGGCAAGTATGAGGGGTGGTTCTGCCCATGCCATGGCTCGGTCTACGATACGGCGGGCCGCATCCGCCAGGGACCCGCGCCGAAGAACTTGGTGCTGCCACCCTATAAGTACACCAGCAACACCAAGATCACGATCGGTTGACGTCGCGCGAGCCGACGTCTTCGCGTCGGCGCCCAGCCTTTGAAGAGATGTAAATCCATGAGCGGACCTTCCACTTACGTCCCCAAGAGCGCAGCCGCGAAATGGCTGGAGAGCCGGCTTCCGATCATAGGGCTGGTGCATTCTTCCTTCGTGGTCTTCCCGAATCCGCGAAACCTCAATTATTTCTGGACGTTCGGCGGCATTCTCGCGTTCATGCTGGTGGCCCAGATCGCCTCCGGCGTGACGCTGGCGATGCATTATACGCCGGAATCGACACTGGCGTTTTCCTCGGTCGAGCACATCATGCGCGACGTGAACTACGGCTGGCTTTTGCGCTACGTTCACGCCAATGGCGCCTCGATGTTCTTCATCGCGGTCTACATCCATATTTTCCGCGGGATTTATTACGGGTCCTACAAGGCGCCGCGCGAAGTGCTCTGGCTGCTCGGCATCGTCATCTATCTCTTGATGATGGCGACGGGCTTCATGGGCTATGTGCTGCCGTGGGGGCAGATGAGCGGCTGGGGCGCGACGGTGATCACCAGCCTGTTCTCGGC
>JARLIW010000133.1 GCA_031291515.1 Beijerinckiaceae bacterium
CAGCGTCTTCAAATCGAACACCGCGACCTTGCCCTCGTATTGATCGGAGACGAACCCCTTGCCGTCGGCCAAGGCCACGACATAAGGCCGCTTCCCGACCGGCACCGTGCCGATCACCTTGCGGGCGGCGAGATCGACGACCGAGACATCGTCGCCATAGACATTCGCGGTATAGGCACGGCCCTGATCGTCCGCGATCACGCCATAGGGGCGGTTGCCAACGGGCACCAAGGCCAAGGCGCCGAGCGTCGCGGGATCGACGAGGGCAAGTTCGTTGGCGTCGCGCTTGGTCACAAGCAGCGTGGCCCCATCGGGCGTCATGGCGAGCCCGGACGGCGTGCCGCCGATCACGACATCGGCGAGGATTTTGAGCGTCCGCGCGTCGATCTTGTAGAGATGGCCCTGGAAAAACCCGGCCGCATAGACAAAGCGGCCGTCCGCGCTCACCGCGATCCCCACGGGCTCGTCGGGCAAGGCGAGCGTCGCGACGGCCTTGCGAGCCACGCAATCCACCGCCGTGATGCGCTTGCCGTTGGTGCTCGTAACGTAAGCGCGCGCGCCGTCGCGCGCCATCGCGATGCCGGCCGGCTTCCCCTCGATCTTGATGTGCGCCACGACGGCGCGGCTCGTCAGATCGACAATGCCGAGATCGTCGCCATTCTGGTTGGTGATATAGGCCTCGCCGGCCGATGCCGGACCGCCCGCCAAAAGGGCGAGCGCGAACCAAATCGCCCTTCCCGTCACGTCTTGGCGTCCGTCTTCCCCTTGAGCCCCGCGAGCATCTGGCGCGCCAGCGCGCTCACCGCCTTGGCCGCCTCGGCATCGGCGATATCGGGCGCCGGTTCGCCCGGCCGCAGGAACCGATAAAAGGCCGCCCGCCAGCGCAATGTGCTCTTCGCGCCGCCCTCCGCGGGAACGACCTCGAGGGTCACCGACGTATTTTGCACGGGCAGAACCGCCGGATCCACGCGGTCGATGTGGTAGGAATAGGTCATGCTCGCGGCATCGTAACGGTAGAGGCTTTCCTCGAGCACCGCGCCGTTCGCGAGCGTGACCTTGCGCAGAGCCTTTTCCGGCTCGTTGCCGCCGCTGCCCAACGTGGACGTGGTGTTTTTGGCCCAGCTCATATCCTCGAAGTTCCCGACCAGGCGCCAAGCCTCGGCGGCGGGCACGTCGAGCGTCACGCTCTCCACGACCTTGAGCCGCGTCGGGCCACAGCCCTGCGCCAGAGCCGCCCCGGGGAACAGCAAAAGAGCGGTGACGATGGCAAGCGAGCGAATCATGTCGGTCTCCTGTCCGGGAAACAATCCCTCCTCCCACGATTGGGAGAAGGGAAATCGCATCTGTTACTTCCCGCCTTCGACCTTGGCTTTCAGCGCATCGAGGCCGGCGCGATAGAGGGTCTTGACCGCCTTCATCGAATTCTCGTCGTTGAGCGCTTCCGGCGGATCGTTGTTCATGAAGCCGCGATAGAACGCGCCGCGCCATTCGACCGTGCTCTTGCCGCCATCGGCGGGTTCGACCTTGATCGTCGAGGAATAATCGTTGACGGGCAGCACGTTCACGTCGACCTTTTCGATCCGGTACGAATAGGTGAAAGCCGCCGCGTCATATTTATACAGGCTCTCCTTGATCTCCCCGCCATTCGCGAGCGTGATCGTGCGGAGCGCCTTGTCCGGGGTGTTGCCGTCCGTTCCGGTGGTCGATTTGACGCCGGGCACCCAGCCCATATCTTGGAAATTTCCGATCACGGCCCAGACTTTTTCCGGCGGCGCGTTGATCGTGACGGTCTCCTCGACCTTTTTCCGGCTAGGACCATGGGCCGCGGCGATCTGCGCGAATCCGAAAACCATAGCGCCGGTCAGCGCGGCCACCTTAATGTAAGTTCTCAGCATATCCTCACAACTCCTCGTAGATCTTTATAAAACAACACAAACCAGCTCGACGGAAAGAGACGTCCATTTCATGCCGGCGGGACTATCGTCCAGCGCGAAGACGCAAGCAAGTGAATGACGAACAAATTCACGTAAGGAAAAAGCTGTATTTTCGATCTAGCGTGCAACCCGCTCTTGCAGCCGACAAAACTCACCCTACTATCGAGTTTACGTCGAAACATTGAGTCTCGTTGGCAGCCTCCGACATCAGGATCCCATGCGAACAGAAATCGCCCAGCCCGTCCGCCTCGCAGATTATCGGGTCCCGGATTATCTCGTCGACCATGTGGAACTCGAAGTCTCGCTGGCCCGCACCGCGACGAAGGTTGTCGCGCGTCTTTCGGTCCGCGCGAATCCCGAGGGCGAAGCGGGAGCGCCGCTCGTGCTCGACGGCGACGAACTCGTCGTCAAAAAGGTTCTGCTGCATGGACGCAAACTTCCGGCCTCGGCCTATCGGGCCGCGCCGGACCGGCTGACGCTTCTGGCTCCGCCCGCGCGGCCCTTCGTGCTCGAGATCGAAACGGAGATCGACCCGACCGCGAATCTGCGGCTCATGGGACTCTACCGGTCGGGCAGCGCTTATTGCACGCAGTGCGAAGCCGAAGGTTTTCGGCGGATCACCTATTTCCTCGACCGGCCCGACGTTCTCAGCGCCTATACGGTGCGCATCGAAGCCGACCGCGACGACGCGCCCGTGCTGCTGTCCAACGGCAATCTCGTCGAGGCCGGCGAGATCGTCGGCACCAATCGGCACTACGTCGTCTGGTACGATCCCCACCCCAAACCCTGCTATCTCTTCGCGCTGGTCGGCGGCAATCTCGGCTCGATCCACGATACGTTCGTCACCGCTTCCGGGCGCCAGGTCAGGCTCGGCATCTATGTCGAACCGGGCAAGGAAAGCCGCGCATCTTATGCCATGGACGCGCTCAAGCGGGCCATGCGCTGGGACGAAACGGCCTACGGCCGCGAATATGATCTCGACATTTTCAACATCGTCGCCGTGTCCGATTTCAACATGGGCGCGATGGAGAACAAGGGCCTCAACGTCTTCAACGACAAATATGTCCTGGCCTCGCCGGAGACCGCGACGGACGCCGACTACGCCGGCATCGAGACCGTCATCGCCCATGAATATTTCCACAACTGGACGGGCAATCGCATCACCTGCCGCGACTGGTTCCAGCTCTGCCTCAAGGAAGGACTGACCGTCTTCCGCGATCACGAATTTTCGGCCGACATGCGCTCGCGCGCGGTGCGCCGGATTGGCGATGTGCGGACGCTGCGAGCTCAGCAATTTCCCGAAGACGCCGGACCTTTGGCGCATAATGTGCGCCCCGACCTCTATCACGAGATCAACAATTTCTACACGGCGACGATTTACGAAAAGGGCGCGGAAGTCATCCGCATGCTCAAGGTGCTGATCGGCGACGAGGCCTTCCGCAAGGGAATGGATCTCTATTTCGAGCGCTGCGACGGTACGGCGACGACGATCGAAGTCTTCCTGAAGCAATTCGAGGACGCGTCCGCTCAGGATCTCACGCAGTTTTCGCGCTGGTATCATCAGGCCGGCACCCCCAAACTCCATGTCATCGCCGACCATGACTGGAACAAGGGCGAGCTGAACCTTCAGCTCGAGCAGAGCTGCCCGCTGACCCCCGGCCAAGACGTCAAGGAGCCGTTCGTGATCCCGATCGCCTTCGGCTTGATCGCGAAGGACGGCACGGCCTTGCCGCTCCAGCCCGTCGACGGATGCCTATCGGAAGAAGAGGTCGCGAGGGGCGTGATCGTGCTGAGCGGGCAACGCCGCAGCGTCACCTTTGCCGGCGTCGGCGAGGACAAGCCGGTGACGTCGTTCTTGCGCGGCTTCTCCGCGCCGGTCCGCCTCGACGCCGAGGCGGAAAACGACGAACTCGCGATTCAAATGGCCCATGACAGCGATAGTTTCAACCGCTGGCAGGCCTCCCAGACTTTCGCGATCGGCATGCTTCACGTCTCGATCGCGATGATCGCGGGCGGCAACAAACCCTATCTCGACGACGATTACGCGGACGCCATGCGCAAGGTGCTGGCGGATGCGGACAAGGATCCGGCGTTCACGGCCTTGGTTCTCGCGATTCCCGGCGAGGCCGACATGGCGCGCGAAATTGGCAAGGAGGTCGATCCCGATGTCATCCATACCGCGCGCGAAGCGCTGCGGTCGTGGCTCGGCCAGTCCTTGAGCGCGGAGCTGCTCGAGCTTTACAAAAACCTGGAAGACACCGGCCCCTATTCGCCGGACGCTGACGCCGCGGGCCGGCGCGCGCTGCGCAACGCGGCGCTCGATCTTTACGCCGCGGGCGATCTCGACAAGGGCGTGAAGCTCGCCAAGGCGCAGTTCAAGAAAGCCGCGAACATGACCGACAAGATCGCGGCGCTCGGCGTGCTCGCCCGCGCTCCCGCGAAGGAGCGGGACGCCGCGTTCGAGGCCTTCTACGAGACCTACCAGGACGACGCCTTGGTCATCGACAAATGGTTCGCGCTGCAAGCGGTCCAACCCGAGGCGGATACGCTCGAGCGCATCCGCGCCCTGACCGCGCACCCCGCCTTCTCGATCAAGAACCCGAACCGCGTGCGCGCGTTGATCGGCTCCTTCGCAAGCGGCAATCCCACGCGATTCAACGCGGCGGACGGCAGCGGCTTCGATTTCGTCGCGCAAACGGTGATCGATCTCGACAGGATCAATGCCCAGGTCGCCGCTCGCCTGTTGGCCGCCTTCAAGAGCTGGCGGTCGTTGGAACCCAAACGCGCCGAACTCGCCAAGGAGGCGCTGCGCCGCGTCGCCGCCGTGCCAGGCCTCTCGCCCGACACATCGGATATCGCCGCGCGCTCGCTCGCGTGAGGAGCCGTACAGGCCCGAGAAACCGCCCGTCGCCCGCGCCGCGGGCCTTGACGTGACCGTCGGGGCGAGTGCTGTCGGCGATCATTTTCGAATCGTGGCAATGCGCGACGGGCAACGACGGCAAGCGCCGGCGGCGAATCGATAAAGACCACCAACTGATCTTTATTCGCCGCCATCGCATCGCCGGTTTGGCGGCGATCGACCTCAATAGGCGTCAATAAAGGCAGCCGAAAATACTTTCGCGATACTTTGACAGCCCAAATTCGGCCACGAATGCGCCGCGAAACAATAAAATTTCGTAAAACCCCTCAAATTTGAACGATTGCCGCATTTGGATTCTAGACAAAATCGCCGTCTGGGATTCAGATAGGCAAGATTCGAAGAGATGCGGCACATCGCTTCGGATCTGATTGAGGAGGCCAACCATGTCGCGTGCAAACGTGGCCAATGGCGACGCGCAAGCGGAGCCCCGGCGTAGCTTTGCCTTTCTAAAGGCGTGTCTATTCTTGGTAAGCCCCAAGGATGTCGAACCTTGGCTGCGGCATGCGGTCATCGCGACGCTGGCGGTATTCATCTTGGTTTTAACCGCCGCGTCCCTGATCTTCGCGTCTGGCGACCAAGACCGCGCGATTGCCGATGCCACGACGAAATTGGACTTGATCGCCAGCGTGATCAGCGGCGATCTCAACCTGCGCGCGGCGCAGTCGCCGAACCGTCCGGTCCTCGGCGCGCTCGCGGAATCGGTGCCCCTGCGAGCGCTCAACCAGGGACAGCACGTTCTACTGAGCGACGCCATGGGCCAGATTATCGCCAGTTATCCCGATGGCGCCTCGACGGGATCGATGAGCGATCACATTGGCGTGTCTTCGCCGCTTTCGATCTTGGCCGAAAAAGCGGGCGTCTTACGCGTCCAGCTTCCCGGCGGCGCCGAAGCTTTGGCGACGGTGCGCACCCTCAACGAACCGATGGGTCAGATCGCGGTCATCCATCCGCTCTCCGAAATTCTCTTTGATTGGCGTCAAACGTTTATACGGACCCTCGTCGTCCTTTGCTGCACCGCGGGCGTGACCTGCGCGCTCGCCTGTGCGTATTTTTGGCAAGCCTCGCGCGCTCATCTCGCGAATGCCCTTTGCCATCGGGTGCGCAACCGCATCGACTCCGCGCTCAGCAGCGGCCGCTGCGGTCTCTGGGATTGGGACCTCACCGGCGGCAAGGTCTATTGGTCGAATTCCATGTATGAGATCATGGGCATGACGCCAGGAGACGGCCCGCTTTCGTTCAGCGACATCAACGCGATGATCCATCCCCAGGATGGCGGCCTCGACGCGATGATCCGGATGCTGTCGGGATCGCGCGTCAAGTCGATCGATCACGTGTTCCGCCTGCGCACGGCGGGCAACGATTGGGTCTGGTTGCGAACGCGGGCCGAACTCGTCCAAGACAGTCACGACGTGTCCCAGCATCTTGTCGGCATCGCCGTCGACGTCACGGAGAAAATGCTGCTCGAGGAACGCACGGCGATGGCCGACATGCGCCTGCGCGACGCGATTGAAACGATTTCGGAAGCCTTTGTCGTTTGGGACGCCAACAACCGCCTGGTCATGTGCAATTCGAAATTCCAGCGCTTTCATAACCTGCCGGGCGGAGCCCTCGCGACCGGAACGCCCTATTCCGCGGTCATGGCGCATAGCACGACGCCGGTGATCCAATCGCAAATCTCGCTTGGCGAAATGCAGCCGCAGGGCGCGCGGACGTTCGAGGCCAAACTGGGCGACGGACGCTGGCTCCAAATCAACGAACGCCGCACCAAGGACGGCGGCTATGTGTCGGTGGGCACCGATATTACCGCCTTGAAACGCAACGAAGAGCAATTGATCGAATCCGAGCGCCGGCTGATGCATTCGGTCATCGATCTCCGGAAATCGCGCCAGGCTCTCGAAACCCAGGCGGAATTGCTCAAAGACCTCGCCGAACGATATCTCGAACAAAAATCCGAGGCGGAAAGCGCCAATAGGGCCAAATCCGATTTCCTCGCCAATATGAGCCATGAGTTGCGAACCCCGCTCAATGCCATTTTGGGCTTTTCCGAGATGATGGAGGCGCAGGTCCTGGGGCCGATCGGTTCGCCGAAATATGTCGATTACTCCCGGCACATTCACGAGAGCGGCGAGAGGCTGCTCGGGATGATCTCGGAAGTGCTCGACATGGCGCGGTTGGAGGCTGGGCGCATCCGCTTGGAGCGGACCGATTTCGCCGTGAACGACGTCATCCATGGCGCGATGAAATCGATCGAGCCTCTCGCCACGGCGCGAGAGATCGATCTGCACGCCGAAATCACTGGCGCGGCGCGACTGAATGCCGACCGCGCGGCGCTCGAAAAGATCCTGACCATTCTTTTGAACAACGCGGTCAAATATACGCCCCAGCAGGGCAAAATCACCGTACGGGTCCGCACGCTGCAAGACTGCATGAACATCTATGTCGAGGATACCGGCGTCGGCATTCCCGCCGAAGCGCTGGCGCGGCTTGGGCGGCCGTTCGAGCAATCGCACGCCACCCTGTCCAATGGCATGCGCGGATCCGGCCTCGGGCTCGCCATCGCCCGCTCACTGATCGATTTGCACGGCGGGTCGCTGCGCATCCGCTCCTCGGCCGGCCATGGCACGATCATTCAAGTCCATTTGCCCAATCAATTGGATACGGAACATCTGCCGATTTCGTTTGCGCCGGCTCACGGAGCGCTGCGGGCTCAGGCGCGTCCATCGCCGGCAAAACGGCTCCTGGCGCAGAAAGCCGCCGCGAAAATGTCGGCATCGGCCTGAGATGTCGCGCGGGCAACGCCCGGATTTGTCACGGCACCCCACTGGGCTCAATTGCACGCGGCGATGGGGCGGGCAGACTTGGCGGCCCGGTCTTGATCGCGGGAAGCACGAGCACGATCCGCAAGCCCGGCTCGTTGTCCTCGATCCGCAATGATCCATTATGCAGGCGCGCGACGGCGGAGACCAGCGAGAGGCCCAGCCCGGAACCGGGCAGCGAGCGCGAATTTTCAAGCCGGATGAAACGATCCGTCACCCGGCCGCGATCGTCGACCGCAATGCCCGGTCCTTGATCGGCGACGGTGATCTCGATGGCGCCGCCACGCCGTTTCGCCGAGAGCGTAATTGTGCCTCGCCCATCGACGCCGTGCTCCGGCAAGACGCCGTATTTCAAGGCATTGTCGACGAGATTGGCGATGGCCTGGCCGATCAGCTCGCGGCTGCCGTGAACCCACAGCCCCGGTTCGATCGCGCCCTCGAGCTTGACGTCGTTGGCCTCGGCGACAGGTTCGTAGAGTTCGCCCACATCGCTGGCGGCGAGCGCCGCGTCGAAATCGACCATGCCTTCACGCCCCGAGCCGGCCTCGGCGCGGGCGATCATCAAGAGCGCGTCGAAAATGCGGATCAGGCCGTCGGATTCCTCGATGACCTTTTCGAGTGCCTCGCGATAATCCTCGGGGCTCCGGCCAAGCCGCAAGGCCTGTTC
>JARLIW010000003.1 GCA_031291515.1 Beijerinckiaceae bacterium
AATCACGGGGATCGCAACCTGTCCCGGCCGGTTTTTCGCGACGATACGACGCTGAAGACAGGTCGCGATCACCGGGATTTGGTTTGAAATGCTATTTCGAGGAATGTCCCGCATGTCCGATCCATCCCTTCCGCGCGTGACGGCAACGCCCGCGGCGATTGAACTGATAGAGACTCTGCGACACGACAACGGCCCGGTGCTGTTTCACCAGTCCGGCGGTTGCTGCGATGGGTCCTCGCCGATGTGCTATCCCGTTTCCGATTTCATCGTCGGCGATCACGACGTGCATCTTGGCTCCATCGGCGGCGCCGAAGTCTATATCAGCCGCTCGCAATTCGAATATTGGCAACACACCCAGCTCATCATCGACGTCGTCCCCGGCCGCGGCGGCATGTTCAGCCTCGAAAACGGCCGCGACGTGCGGTTTTTGACGCGCGGGCGGGTGTTCACGGACGAGGAATTGGCGGTGTTGGAGCCGGTCACTTAGAGGCCTCCGATTTTCCGCGCGTGGGAAAAATGAGCCTTTGCCTCCACGGAGGGGGATGCGTTTCCGGGTCCGGGAAGATGGAGAGAACCCAACTCCCAACCTCTCCCACAAGGAGCGAGGAGCGGATCGCCATTCTCGTTAAAGTGTTGAGCCAAACTGCGAGCGCGATCGCGCTTTCCATGTGATTTTTAGGGTGAGACAGCTCCGTCGTTGCGAGCGTAGCGACGCAATCCACGCCGCCCCCCTGCACTTAGATGGATTGCGTCGCTACGCTCGCAATGACGCTGAAGACAGGTCTCGCCCTTCGGAACTCGGCCTAGAACTCGTCCCAGCTCTGTTCGGCGGGCGCGGCCTGCGAGACCGGCTTCATCGCCGTCGCGGCATGGGCGATGCGCGACGCGGGGCCGCGCGAAGGGGCGCGGACTGGCGTGGGCGCGGCGCGTGCCGGGACGGGGCTGGGCCGTTTCTTGTCCTCGCCGGTGCGGAACCGGCCGACCAGCGTCGAAAGCCCGTCGGCTTCGCTCGCCAGCGCTTGATTGGCCTCGGTGGCCTCCTCGACCATGGCGGCGTTTTGCTGCGTCACTTGGTCCATGTCGCTCATCGCCGTATTGATCTCGGCGAGGCCCGTGGCCTGCTCTTTGGCGGATGCCGCGATATTCGAAACGACGCCATTGATTTCGACGACTTGCGCCGAGATCCGGGCCAAGGCACGACCGGTTTCGCCGACGAGGGCAACGCCGGCCGCAACCTGCACCGCCGAGGCGGAGATCAGCGTCTTGATCTCCTTCGCGGCTTCGGCCGAGCGCTGGGACAGTCCCCGGACTTCGGAGGCGACGACCGCGAAGCCACGCCCGGCATCGCCCGCGCGCGCGGCTTCGACGCCGGCATTCAGGGCCAGCAGGCTCGTTTGGAAGGCGATCTCGTCGATCACGCCGATAATTTGATTGATCTGTCCGGAGGATTGTTCGATCCCGCCCATCGCCGCGATCGTGTCTTGAACGACGCGGCCGGATTGTTCGGCCTCGTTCTTGGCTGCCGTTACCACGGCGCGGGCTTGTTCCGCGCTTTCCGCGGTCTTGCGAACCGTCGCCGTCACTTGGTTCAGCGAATTGGCGACCTGCTCTAGGCTGCTGGCCTGTTGGGCGGTGCGACGCGCGAGATCGGACGAGGTTTGGCTGATTTCGCCAGTGCCCGAGCGCATGGTTTCGGTATTGCCGGCGACAAGCAGGATCGTCTCGCGAAGCTGTCCCATGGCTTCGTTGAAATCGGCGCGCAGCTTCTCGTAATCGGGCGGGAACGCGGCGGAGAGTGTGAAGGTCAAATCGCCATTGGCGAGATGAGACAGGCCCTGGGCGACGGCGGTGACGACGTCGTTCACATCTTCCGCGACCTTCGCGCGCGTGGCTTCGTTGCGGGCGCGCTCTTCTTCTTGCTGGCGCTGTTGCTCCACGGCCGCGGCCTGGCTTTGCTGCAAGGCCAAGGCATTGTCCTTGAAGACTTGAACCGCGCGCGCCATGATTCCGATTTCGTCGCGGCGTTGCTGGCCCTCGACGGGCTCGGCGATGGCGCCGGACGATAGGCGTTGCATGCGCTGGGCGATTCCGAGGATCGGCTTGACGATGCTGCCGGCCATGACGATGCCCGCGACGACAGTGAGGGCGACAATGACGAGCGAGCTCCAAAGCAGCGTATGTTTGAGGCTGTTGACCGCGCGAAGCGCCTCGTCCGTCGATTGTTCCGCGATCAGCGTCCAATGCGCGCCGAACACATCGAGACCCGCGGTCGCCGCGATATGGTTGCCGCCCGTGGCGGCGGCATATTGAAACGGGACTCCGCTGGCGAGATCGGCTTCCGAGAGGCCAAGAGCGCCCACGGCCTGTCCCGGCGTCACCGCCGTATTCAGCGGTGGTTGGCTGCGCAACAATTTGTCGGACCCCATCGCAAAGATTTGCCCCGAATCGCCAAGGCCCTCGCGCTGCGCGAGAACGCCGAGCAACTTCGGATCGAGCCGCAGGACGATATAGCCGATGCGGATGTCGGCTTGCGCCGTTCCCATCGCGGCATTGGCGCGGCGCGTCATCGGTTTGGCAAGAAACGCGGAGGGCGCGGGATCGGCGGGATAATCCGAGAAGTCTTCGTAGAGAATCGCGCTGCCGTCGGCTTTTTTCATCCGTTCGATCAGGCGGGCGAGCCCCGTGGTTCGCAGGCCGGGTTCGCTCAGGACATGGCTAAAGTCGGCGCCCTTGGTGGCCGTATAGATAATACGGTCTCTGTCGTCGATCAGCAGGACGTCGGCATAGCCGGGGTGTTCGAGCAACTTGCGGACGGGCTCGTGCAGCTTGAAATGCCGGCGGCCGTACATCGTGCCTTGCTCGCGTCCATCCAGGGCCAAGCGCTCTCCGGCGGTCTTGGGCGATGTGAAGCCTTCAATGATCTTGGCGAATTCCGGGGACGCCGGGTCGAGATTCTCGGCGAGGTCCGAAAAATTGCTCGAGACGTTGGAATTCGCCGCGAGATAAGACAGATCCGATTGAACGCGGTCGAAGATCTGCTCGACGCTGCTCTTGCGCGCGGTCGCGGCGAATTGAAGCCGGTCTTTCGCGGCGCCGATGAGACCGCTTTGCGCCGTCTGCCAACTGAGAAATGCCATTGTGGCAACGCTGACGAGAGCAAGCCCGACGTTGACAGCTGGAATCCGGAACTTAAGACCATCGAACATCGCAAAACCCCTTAATAGGGGAAATCATACCGTGAGGGGAATGAACTTTATGTAAACACTGATGTTGCGAGATTTTTATTTATTCGTGCACTATTGGCTTCTCGCGCCGCAACAGAAGAATGGTGCCGCGCAGCGGACGGGGAATTTGTTTGAATTCAATACAAAAGCGAAGGCGACGCTTTTTAACTGGACAGCGTATAGCCCGCGAAAAGAGTTGCGGGGCGCGCCGGCAATGGGGATCGACGAAAACTTTCGATACAATAACAAAAGCGGCGCCAATTGGGCGCCGCTTGCAACGGTGTCGTCGAAACAGGCGATATTGTGCTGTCGTCAGGTCCCGGCGCCGTCAAGAACAGATGCCCCGGGCCTTGGCTTTTCGTTGAATTGGCCAACGCAAGCAGACGCTCCGCTGGCCAACGCGACTAAAGCTTAGCCTTCAAGTCGCGCGCGGCCGCGAAGGCAACGCGCTTCGTTGCTTTGATTTTGATCGCGGCCCCGGTGTTGGGGTTGCGGCCCTTGCGCGCGGCGCGTTTTTTGACTTGGAAGATCCCGAGGCCGGAAAGGCGAACCTTGGCGCCCTTCTTCAAGTGCTTGCCAATCAGCGAGATCGACTCCACCAAATAAGCCTTGGCATGCGATTTTGGAATGTCGAACGAGGTCGCGAGATGCTCGCTGATGTCTGTCGTCGTCAGCAGTGGAAGAGTGGCTTTCTTTTCTGCCGGGGTCGCCGCGTCTTTTTTCGCGACGTCTTTTTTAACAATTTCTTTTTTGGCCATGCGAATCGTCTCCGGTCGTTTTGCGTTGCTCGGAATGTTGCCGCGGATATTCGCGAGCGCAAGCCTTGTACAGCCGTCATCCCCATTCCGTTTTGAGATGCGTGAAATTTTTTTGTGAAACAGCGTTATAGTATTACATATTTTCGGCGTCCCGCGTCAAAAATATCCGCTAGGATCGCGATTGCGCGCGCAATTGGCTTTTCAATGTCATGAGCCATCGATAGAACAGGCCAGCTTCGAAAGCGTTCCGCGGGGGTGTTTGTCCTCCGCGTTGTTGCTTTTAGAGCATGTGCGCCCGGTTTGGCGGGAAAAGCCTCGCAAGAAGGTGATTCGAACCCTGCCGGGCGGAGGAAGCCAAATTCAAGAAAAGGTCATCATATGACAGTCCATCTTCATCCCTTGCTCGACAATGGCATTCAGCCCGGCACCGGCATTTCCGGCGGCAAGCTGCATTGCAAATGCGCCACCGACAAAGTCGAAGTGACGCTGGCTAGCGACGTTGTGCATAACCACGCCTGTGGTTGTTCCAAGTGCTGGAAGCCCGAAGGCGCCGTTTTCGCTGTCATCGGCGTTCTGCCCGTCGCGAACGTTTCGGTTACGGCCCACGGCGAGAAGCTGCACATCGTCGACGAAAGCGCGACGATTCAGCGTCATGCCTGCAAGAGCTGCGGCGTTCACCTTTTCGGCCGGATCGAAAAGGACCATGCGTTCAAGGGTCTCGATTTCGTTCACGTCGAATTGAGCTCGGAAAAGGGTTGGCAGGCTCCGCAATTCGCGGCGTTCGTCTCGTCCATCATCGAGCAAGGTTACGATCCCAAGGGCATGGACGCCGTTCGCGCCCGCTTCAAGGAACTGGGCCTCGAGAGCTACGACGTGCTTTCGCCCCCGCTCATGGATGCGCTCGCGACCTATACCTACGCGCATTCCAAGCACTAATCCTTGCTTTGAATCGAGAAAATGGGCGGCTTCGGCCGCCTATTTTTTTGCGCATTTCCCACCAGGTCAAAAACATCCGGCCGGATGGGTTTAGCGCGGCGTTGCCGGCGCGGCGGGGCCTTTGCAGATCACGTCCTTGGGCTGGCAGGCGACGCCGGGGGTCGAGCAGGACGGCGAATCCTCGCTGTTCTTGACGCAGACCACGCAACCATCGGTCCATTCCCGACAGGACCGGTTGACATTGCCATAGGCCTGAACGGCGGGTTGATCGGCCGTCAGCGCCGACGCCAACCGCATATCCGCGAAAACGAGGCCGGCGAGCAAGAGCGCGAGTTTCGTAGCTGTCATGCGCTCGTTGTAGCGATTTTCCCGGATCTGTTCAAACCGCCGCGCGGCAGTGCCGCTTGGCGGCTGATGATTTCGCGGCGTTGCCGCTTTCGGCCCGCCGTGGTACTCGCGGCTCATGTCAGACGGTCCCGCCCCCCATAATGCCGCGCATGTGATGCGCCTGCGTTGCGACGAACAAACCGCGCGCGACATCGCCGATCTGATCGTCGAAACCTATGATCCCGCCGAAGCGGCGGCCGCGGCCTTCGAAGAGAAGTTCAATACGCGGAGCTGGACCAATAGCGGCCCGTGGATCGTCGAAGTTTACTTCGGATTCGAGCCCGATCCGGCCGGCGTGCGCGATC
The DNA here is from genome assembly GCA_031291515.1 of Beijerinckiaceae bacterium. Classification (GTDB taxonomy): domain Bacteria; phylum Pseudomonadota; class Alphaproteobacteria; order Rhizobiales; family Beijerinckiaceae; genus RH-AL1. Next base: position 5,611 of record JARLIW010000003.1, read on the forward strand.
TCGTGGCCTGCGTGGCCGGCGCCGAGCTTGCGGCAAGCGCGGAATTCTCGTTCGTCTCGCAGGACGAATGGGTCGCGGCCTCGTTCGAGGGGCTCGAGGCCGTCCGCGAAGGCCGTTTCGTGATTCACGGCAGCCACGCGCGCGATCGGGTCCAGACCGGCGATATCGGAATCGAAATCGAGGCCGCGCTCGCCTTCGGCACGGGTCATCACGGGTCGACGCGCGGCTGTCTCGCCATGCTCAACGATGTCGCGCGCCGCCGCCGCCCCCACGCGATCCTCGATGTCGGCACGGGCTCGGCGGTGCTGGCGATCGCCGCCGCGCGGCGCTTTCACCGGCCGGTCCAGGCCGGCGACATCGATGCCGTCGCGGTTGCCGCGGCCGCATCCAACGCGCGCCGCAATCGGGCTAGCGCCTATGTTCGGCCCGTCCACGCCGTTGGCGTCGCCCATCCCGCGCTTCGCGCCGGGGCGCCCTACGACCTCATTTTCGGAAATATTTTGGCTGGACCCCTGCGCGCGCTTGCGCCGCGGCTCGAGCCGCTGTTGGCACCGGGCGGCGAGTTGATCCTGTCGGGATTGCTTGCCAGCGACGTGCCCGGCGTGTTGTCGGCCTATCGGGCGCAGGGAATTTTTCTGATCAAGCGCCGAAACATCGAGGGATGGGCGACGCTGTTGTTGCGGCGGCTCTAACTGCCTATGAAGAGAGCGATTTCTGATCGCTTCGGTGTTCCACCGAAGTGGAAAGCGCTTTAGCCCGGCATAAACCGCGTCACGATCGGCAATAGGCGCCCCAGCAAAATCGTGCGCAGCTTGGCGATATCGAGCGCGAAGACGGCGGCGGAATAGACGATCGTGCCAGCCGCGACTTGTTCGAGCAATGTGGCCAGTCCGGCGGGTTGCGCGCGCAGCGGCAGCAAGGCGGCCGTCATGGCCGCGGTCCCCAGCGCCGTCGCCGCAAGATCGCGCCAGCGGGGCCAGCGCGGATTCCACAAGCACGCCACGCCGGTCAATGTCGCGAGCGCGACCGCGAAAGCGCCGGATTGCGCGATCGCGAGGCTATTGGCGCCGAGATCGCGGGGCAGCGCAAGGAGGATGAGCGGATCGGCGATACAGCCCGCGACGGCCGCGCCGATCAGTGGCCAGGTCCGTTTGGCGATCTGAAACATCGGGTTCAGTCCAAACAGGATCATCGCGGAGCAAAACAGGCCCGGCAGCATCAAATCGAGAAGATCGCCAAATGGCCCGCGAAATTCCTCGGGAACGATCACTTGTTGGATCGAGGGAAGCACGAGCCAGATGCCGATGCAGGCCGGCACCATGACCGCGATGACGATCCCCATATTGTCGGCGATGCGCTGCTTGGATTGCTCGAGCCCATACTCGTCATGCGCGGCGACGGCAATCTGGAACAAGAGCACGTCGAGCGCGGTGCCTATCGCGGCAAGCGCCTTGGATCCGATATCGAAGGCCAGGGAAAATTGGCCAGTCTCCGAAAAGCCGTAGTAGATCGAAAGCAGCGAGCGGTTGGCGAGTGGGATGCAGAGATAAAGCAGATTGGCGGCGACGATCGGCATGGCATAACGCAGGATCGACTTGGCGATGTCGAGGCTTGCCATGCGCGCCAGGGTGAAGGGATCGCGTAGCGCCGCGCGGACCGCGACGACCGACCCGGCGAGGCTGACGATGCCGCCAGCGAGAGCCATTTTGGCGGAGCCAAAGTAAAACGCTCCGCCGCCGGTCAGGCCCAGCGACAAGACATTCTTGACGATGACGAGTTTGGTGTAGAGACCGTCATGGAAGCGGGCGCGCACCAAGGCCGTGCTGAAATCAAACAGCCCATTGGCGACGGCGGCGCCAAGCGCAAGCGCGATCAATCCGTTCGAGAGCGAGAACCGGATGCCGGTCATGAACAAGCAGGTGCTGCCCACGGCAAGGCCCACCAAGACCGCGGCGAAGCCGAGATCGAGTGTCGCGCGGACGGCGGGTTCTTCGTCCCGGGTCCGTTCGGAATAAAAACGCGTCGCGCCAAGCCGCAGCCAGTCGACGAACGCGAATTGGACGGCGACGGCTGTCGCCAGGGCAAGCGCGAAGCGTCCATATTCCTCGGGGCCGAGAAATTTCGCGACCAAAAGGCCAATCACCAAATTGAACACGACATTGATGAAGAACGCGCCGAGAACCCTCATGCGGCACACGCGGCTCCGGGCCCGTCGGACCGGCCGGGCACCAACGTCCGCGACGTTCTTGCCGCGGGAATCGTCCGCGTTGGAACGAGTTCGATTGCATGACGTTTCGTCAAGGTGGCGGGATGGATCACCTGCATGGAATAATCTTAAACCACTTGCGCCACGAATGTCTTGCGTGGAAGTACGATCCTGAAACTCTGCGGCATCAATGCCGCACAGATTGCGCGTCCGTTGGCGCGGGCGGTCGTTCCGTCACGAGTGGCCGGCATTTTCGTAGGACATTCGTCCGTTCCGACCTTTGCGCCAAACGAAGACATCGTAATCGGGCGTCGTGCGGTCGCCCTTGGCGTCGAAGCCGAGCGGACCCAAGACCGTCTTGAAGGACATGCCGGAATGGATCGTCCGGGCGAGCGCGGCCGGGTTGAGTGATTTCGCGGAGCTCGCGGCTTGGCGGAGGATTTCGACCGCCGCATAGGCGTAAAATGCATAGGCGCCGGGATCGCTGCCCTTCGCGCTCAAGCTTTGCAGCAAGGCCGCGGCCTCCGCTCGTTCGCGTGGGTCCGGCGGAAAAACCATGAGAGTTCCTTCGGCGCCCGCGCCGGCAAGCGTGGAGAACTCGTCGGAGGCGATGCCGGTGCCGCCCATCAGCGTCACATGCGCGCCCGATCCATGAAGCTGGCGCGCGAGCAAGCCCGCCTCGGTCTGCGTTCCGCCCCAAAACGCCAGTTCCGCGCCGGAGGCGACGATCCTGGCCGTCAGCGGAGCGAAATCCTTCGCGCCCTTGTCGATGCCGTCGTAGAGCACTTCCGTCACGCCGGCCGCTTTCAATGCGACGCGCAGCGCATCCGCCAAGGCTTTTCCCTCCGCTGTTCGGTCGTGCAGGATCGCGACTTTGGTGAGATGGTGATCGAGAATGTAGCGCGCGACGACTTGGCTCTGCTGGTCGTCGCGCCCGCTCAGACGAAACAAGGTGCCGATGCCTTGGTCCGTCAGGCGCGGCGACGTTGCCGCGGGGATGAATTCGAGAATGCCCGCGGCGCCATAAATAGTCGAGGCGGGAAGCGCGGCTCCCGAACTGAAAGGTCCGATCACGACCGCGACTTTCTCGCGCGCGAATTTGATGGCGGTGTCCGTGGCGCGCTGCGGATTACTCTGATCGTCCCCCAAGACCGGTAGGACGCGCTGGCCGAGAATGCCGCCGGACGCGTTGATTTCGGCGATGGCCTGCAAAGCCCCGTCCCGGATTTGCTGGCCGAACACCGCGTCCGGCCCACTGAGCGGGCCGGCGATGCCGATGCGGAACTGCGCGAAGGCCGGCGCGGAGGCGAGGACAAGCGCGGCGCAAAGGACGCAACGGATCCACCGACGCAAAGCGTCCATGAAATCGTCGCCGCGTCCCACGCGCCGTTGCATCATTTCCGGCGGCCGGTCCGGCGCGCTGGCGCTTTGGCGGTTTTGCTCGCTTTCGCCTTGGGCGCCGGGGCTTTGACCTCAGCCGCTGGCTTGCGAGTCGTTTTGACCGCCATCGGCTTTGCCGCCGGTTTCGCCTGTTTTTTCGCCGCGACCGGCTTTGTGACGGAGTTGGTCGCTTTCGCTTTGACGGGCGCTATTTTGGCGGCGGCTTTCTTGGCCGGCTTTACGGCGACGGCTGGTTTTGCCGCGACCTTCTTGCCCGGTTTCGCCACGACTCGCGTGGTCTTCGCCTTCGCGGCCGTCTTCGATGCCGGAGCTTTGGCTTTCGATACGGGAGCTTGCACTTTGGATGCCGGCGCTTTTTTCGCGGTCGTCTTCGGGGCGGCGGCTTTGGCCTTTGCCGCCGGGGCTTTGGCCACGGGGGGCTTTGCGGGTTTGGTCTTTGCGGGTTCGGTCTTGGCGGCTTGAGACTTCGAAATTTGGGCCTTTGGGGCGGTGGCTTTTGGCGCGACGGTTTTGCGGGTCGCCGGTTTTGCCGCGCTCTTTTTCTCGGTCTTCGTGGTCTCCGGTTTCGCGGCGCTCTTGGCCGGTGTCACCGCTGCCTCGCGTGCCGGATTGGTTTTCGTGGCCGTCCGCCGCGCGAGCGGTTCGCTGGCGGTGCCGCGCCCGGCGAGGCGTCGTCCGGCCGGGCGCCGGGCCACGGGCAAGGGTGAAACCGTCGGGCGGATCGCATCGCGGCGCGTCGGAATTTTGGCCGTGAGAAAATCCACGGCGGCTTTGGTGAAGCCCGCGGGATCTTCGACATTCGAGATATGCCGCGTGTTCAATGTCACCAGTTTGGCATTGGCGATCGCCTCCACCAAAAGGTCCGTCTGAGGTCTGGCGGCGACGGGATCGTCCGCGCCCGCAATGATGAGGACGGGATGCGCGATTTGGCGCAAACCCTCGCGCAGGTCCAAATCGCGCAGCGCCGCGCAGGTCGCCGCATAGGCTTCTGGCGACGTGGCGAGCAGATCCTGGCGCACCGGCTCGACCAGCGCTTCCTGCGTTTCGAGGAAGTCGTCGCTAAACCAGCGCTGGAGAAGCCAATCCGCTGTCGCTTCGACACCCTCGTTCTTGACCGACAAAATGCGGTTGTTCCAATCCTCCGGCGCGCCGAATTGCGCGGCGGTATTGGCGAGGACGGCACGCTCGATTCGCTCGGGCGCATTGATCAACAGCCATTGGCCGATGACGCCGCCTTTCGAAATTCCGAGCCAGTGCGCCTTCTCGATTCCGAGCGCGTCGAGAATGGCGAGCGCGTCGCGTCCCAATTGCGCGATCGAATAGGGTCCTTCGCTCGCGATGCTGCCGCCATGTCCACGGGAATCGTACCGCACCACCCGGAAATGTTTCACGAGAGCTGGAATTTGCGCATCCCAAATCTTCAAGGTTGAGCCGAGCGGATGGGCGAGCACGAGAACCGGGTTCGTCTCGTCGCCTTCGATCAGCACGTTGAAGGTCTCGCCCGCGATCGTGAGGTCCGTCATTCCTAAACTCTCCGCCAACATTCGAGGATTTGCGCATATATGTCGAAGGTGAGTCTGTTCTTGCCGCGACAGCCGGATTGGCTTTGCGGAATAAATTCTCACCCAGTCGCGCTGGTCTAACGGGTTTTGTCGCCGAGTGGAATCGTCAATATCGCGCTTGCCACCGCATTCCCCGCTTGTTCACGCGATCAGGGCGTATTTTCCGCTCGCGCTTGCGCCAGATCGCGCAACCAGACTTCGGCATTGCCGTCGGACGGCGCGCGCCAGTCGCCGCGTGGCGACAGCGATCCGCCCGCGCTCACTTTTGGACCGTTGGGCATGGCCGAGCGTTTGAATTGGCTGAAGCCGAAGAAGCGCCGGATAAAGACTTCGAGCCAATGGAAGATCGCGCCGCTGTCGTAGGCGTGGCGCCGCTCAATGGGAAAGCCCGGCGGCCAGTTGCCGGCCAGTGCGTCACCCCAAGCAGCCTGCGCGAGGAATGCGATCTTGGACGGACGGAAGCCGTAGCGCAGCGTGTAGAACAGGTTGAAATCTTGCAGTTCGTAGGGGCCGACGACCGCCTCGGTGCTCTGCGGCGTCTCGCCCGGCCGCACCGGGACGAGTTCGGGGGAAATTTCCGTCGCGAGAATGGCGCGAAGCGTCTGGCCCACGCCGGCCTCGAAAAGCCCGGCCTCGATCACCCAGCGCAACAGATGCTGGATCAAGGTTTTGGGCACGCCGCCGTTGACGTTGTAATGCGACATCTGATCGCCGACGCCATAGGTGCACCAGCCGAGCGCCAGTTCCGAGAGATCGCCGGTGCCGATGACGAGCCCGCCATGCTGGTTGGCGAGGCGGAAGAGATAATCGGTGCGCAGGCCCGCCTGAACATTCTCGAACGTGATGTCGTAGACCGGCTCGCCGCCCGCGAAGGGATGATCGAGATCGCCGAGCATCTGCCGCGCCGCGGGGCGAATGTCGATTTCTTGCGCGCTGACGCCAAGCGCGTGCATCAGGGCAAACGCATTGGCCTTGGTCTCCACGCTCGTGGCGAAACCGGGCAGGGAATAGGCGAGAATATTGGTCCGGGGCAGGCCAATCCGGTCGAACGCGCGCGCCGTCACGATCAGCGCATGCGTGCTGTCGAGACCGCCGGAGACGCCGATCACGGCTTTTTGCACGCCCGTCGCTCTGAGCCTTTGTTCGAGACCGGCGACTTGAATATTGTAGGCTTCGAAACAATCTTGCGCGAGAAGCGCGGGATCGGACGGCACGAAGGGGAAGCGTTCGATCCGACGCTTCAGTCCCAACGCGCCGCGCGGTGGATCGAGCGTGAAGGGAATGACGCGGAAGGGGGCCGCGGCCACCAGCCCCGCATTGTCGTCGAACGTGCCTTGGCGCATCCGCTCTTGGCGTAGGAGATCGAGATCGACGTCGGCCGTGATGGACTGCGCGCCTTCGGGGAAGCGCTCGGATGCGATGAGCGTCACGCCGTTCTCGCAGATCGAGGTTTGTCCGTCCCAGGCGAGATCGGTGGTGGATTCGCCGGCGCCCGCAGCCGCGTAGACATAGGCGGCGAGGCAGCGCGCCGATTGCGCCTCGCACAGAAGCTTGCGCGTCGAAGCCTTGCCGATCGTGATGTTGCTCGCCGAGAGATTGGCGAGAACCGTCGCGCCGGCGAGCGCCGCGAGCGAAGAGGGGGGCACGGGAACCCAGAGATCCTCGCAGATTTCGGCATGAACGATCAGGCCGGGAACGTCCGAGGCGGAAAACAGAAGATCGCGTCCGAACGGCGCTTGCAGGCCCGAGATCTCGATGGTCTCGCCGAGAATGGTCGCGCCGCTGGCGAAATGACGGTGTTCGTAAAACTCGCGGTAATTCGGCGGATAAAGCTTCGGGATCACGCCCAAAAGCTTCCCGCCCTGGATCGCGAGCGCGCAATTGTAGAGCCGGTTGCGGTGGCGCAGCGGCGCGCCGACGAGCACAAGCGGGCGCAGGCCCTGCGATTGTTCGACCAGCCAAGCCACCGCTTTGCCGACGGCATCGAGCAG
>JARLIW010000134.1 GCA_031291515.1 Beijerinckiaceae bacterium
AAGAAGGCCACAATGTTCGGGCCGGACCCTACCGCCCCGTCCAATCCGGCTTTCGCTTTTCGGCAAAGGCCGCCAAGCCTTCCCGAAAATCACGACTGCGGTAGCAAAGCAGCAGCAGATCCCCGGCCGGCACCGCTTGCAGCCGTTGGCGCGCCAACGCCCGCTTGGTCGCGAGCAACGTAAGCGGCGCGTTGGACGCGACATCGCGCGCAAACTCATGCGCGGCGGCGGCCAAAGCCGGGGCTTCGGCCACGATTCGGGTTGCGAACCCCGTCGCGAGGGCTTCGTCGGCCCCGGCCAAGCGAGCGGTAAACACCAAATCCTTGACGCGGGCCTCGCCCAGCAAAGCCACCAGCCTCACAAGATTTTCGGCGGAGAGACAATTGCCGAGCGTCCGGGCGATGGGAAACCCGAATTTGAGATTCGACGCGCCGATCCGCAAATCGCAACAGCTCGCGATCATCGCGCCGCCGCCGGTGCAAGCGCCCGCCAAGGCGCCGATGACCGGAACGCGGCAGCTCTCGAGCGCGCGCAACACGCGCTCGATCATGGCTTCGTAGGCCATGGCGTCGTAATCCTCCGCGAAATCGCTAAATTGCGAAATATCGGTGCCCGACGCGAAGGCCTCGGTGCCCGCGCCGATCAAGACCAGGGCTTTGACGCTCTCGTCGGCGTCGATTTGTCCGCAAAGGCCGGCCAGCCCCTCGTACATCGCGAACGTCAGGGCATTGCGGGCCCAGGGCCGATTGAACGTCAAGGTCACGATCCCATCGGCGCGCGAGACCAGGAGGTCATCCGTCATGAAACTCGATCTCCACCCTCGTGGCTCAATGCGCCTGTTGCTTCCGCCGCCCATAAGATCATAGAAATCCGCGCGGCCCGATTGATGCGTCGCATCCTCGTCAAGCGTAGAATAATGTTCCTCCGCGCAAAACTCTACTGCTTTTATAGAGAATCCCCCAAAGGACTCCGGCATGATCGACTTTTACTACGGACTGGGTCCCAATCCCGACAAGGTCGCCCTATTCTTGGAAGAGACCGGCCTGCCCTACGCGTTCAAGCCCGTCGATACGCGGCGCGGCGAGCAATTCGCGCCGGCCTTCACCGCCCTCAATCCCAACGCCAAGCTCCCGGTCATCGTGGATGACGGCACGGTGGTCTTCGACAGCAGCGCCATTCTCCTTTATCTCGCGGAAAAAACGGGGCGTTTTCTGTCCGCGCCGCGCGGCGAACTTTATTCCTGGCTGATGTTCGTGGCGACCGGCATCGGTCCCTATTCCGGTCAATCCGTGCATTTCACGCATTACGCGCCGGAAAAAAACTCCTATGCGATCAACCGCTATCAACGCGAAGTCGAACGCCATTACCGGGTGCTCAACGAACGCCTGACGGATCGCCCCTATGTGCTGGGCGAAACCTATACGATTGTGGATATGTCCGTCTGGGGCTGGGCGCGGCGTCTGCCCTTCGTGCTCGGCACCGCTCCCAATTGGCCGGACTTCCCGCATGTGAAACGGCTCGTGGACGACATCGAGTCGCGCCCCGCCGCCAAGGCCGCCTTGGCGCTGGCCGGACAACACGCGTTCAAGCGCGAAATCGACGGCGATGCGCGCACCTTTCTCTTTCCGCAGAACCGGCCAGCGGACGCTTAAGGGCTTCGCTTGTCCTGCGCGCTGGCGCAAATCTTCTCGAACATCGCCACCAGGCCGTCGATATCGACATAGCCTTTTTCAAACGTCTCGCCCGCGATGTGGGTCAGGGGCTTGCCCGGCTCGCCGAGGTCGCTCACGACGCTGAGCGCGCCGGTGAAATTCTCTCCCGCGAGGAAGCGGCTTGGCGTCGCGACGACGGCGAGGCCCGCGGCCAAGGCGGCCTTGAGGCCGTTGGTCGAATCCTCGAATGCCACGGCATGGGCCGGGCCGACGTCGAGCGCCTCGAGCGCTTGATAATAGACATCGGGCGACGGCTTCTTCCGGGGCGCGACATCACCGGCGGCAATCGTGAACCAACTGGGACTGTCGGCGCCGAGCGCGCCGCGCAGCAGCGCCTTGACATTGCGCGGGTTCGACGTCGTCGCGATCGCGAGTTTCCAGCCCCGCGCGCGCGCCTCGTGGATCAGGCGGGCGACCCCCGGCCGGAGCGGCAAGGCCCCGTTTTGCAACAGCGAAAGATAGCTTTGCGTCTTCGACTTGTGCAGCGCCGGCATCTTTTCGAGCACCCCGCGCTGATCCGGCACGAATTCGGAAATATAGCGGATCATCCGCTCCTTGCCGCCGGTGGTCTGCAGCAACTCGGCATAAAGCGCCTCGTCCCAATGCCAGTCCAGTCCATGCTGGCGAAATGTGTCATTGAACGATCGGCGGTGGAGCTCTTCCGTCTCCGCCAACGTTCCGTCGACATCAAAGATCAGCGCTTCAAGCGGCATTGCATCGCGCCGGTCGAGGGGCGGCGCGGCGCGCGGACCCGGGAGCGAAAAATCTAATGCGAAAGCACATGCGAACACCTTCGAAGGCTCAGATCAAGCGGCGGTGGCGCTCGACCAATTTGAGAATATAGGGCGTCAGGATGAGTTGCATCGCGAGATCGAGCTTGGCGCCTGGAATGACGATCGAATTGGCCCGGGACATGAAACTGTCATGGACCATGGAGAGGAGATAGCGGAAATCGATGCCATGCGGATTGGCAAAGCGGATGATGACCATCGATTCATCCGCGGTGGGAATCCAGCGCGCGGCAAATGGATTCGACGTATCCACCGTCGGGACACGCTGGAAATTGATATCCGTCTCGGTGAACTGCGGGCAGATGTAGCGGACGTAATCCGGCATCCGGCGCAAAATCGTGTCGGTGACGGCCTCGGTCGTATAGCCGCGCGTCTGACGGTCGCGGTGGATTTTCTGAATCCATTCGAGATTGATGACCGGGGTCACCCCGATCTTCAGATCGGCATGTTGGGCGGTGTTGATCGAATCCGTCACGACCGCGCCGTGCAGTCCTTCGTAAAACAGCAGGTCGCTCTCGTGCGGGTCGAGCGTCTTCCATGGCGTGAAGGTTCCCGGCGGCGCGTTATAGAGCTCGGCTTCCGTCAGATCGTGGACATAGTGGCGCGATTCCGCCCGTCCGGTTTCGGAATAGTCGCGGAAGGCCTTTTCAAGCCGTTCGAGCAGGTTGGCGTCGGGGCCAAAATGCGAGAATTGGAAATTGCCGTTTTCGGCTTCTTTCTGGACCGCGAGCCGCATTTCGCCGCGGTCATAGCGGTGAAACGCGTCCCCCTCGATAAAGACGGCCTGCACGCCTTCGCGGCGGAAAATTTGCTCGAAAGTCCGGCGGATCGACGTCGTGCCCGCGCCCGACGAGCCAGTCACGGAAATGATGGGATGTTTAGCCGACACGTCGCATACTTTCCAACCCGCCGAAGCCCCCATGGGCTCGGACTCTCGAGAACTCGTATCTAAAACCGCACCCGATCCTAGATCATCAGCCCATGCGATTTGAACAAGGGCGACGAATGGGCGGCGAGCTTCGGGTCGGTGTGGTACTTTGTAATCGTGTCCACCACGAGGGACGAGCCGAAGACGAAGGGCGAGCGCTCGTGCAAGTCGCCCGGCGCGATGTCGAGGATGCGCTTCCGCCCATCGGTCGCCGCGCCGCCGGCATGTTCCACGAGAAAAGCGAGCGGGCTCACCTCGTACAAAAACCTCAGCCGGCCGGAAGCATAGCCCTTGCGCTGATCGCCAGGATACAGAAACACGCCGCCACGAATGAAAATGCGATAGGCGTCGGCGACCATCGAGGCGACCCAGCGCATGTTGTGATTGCGGCCGATCCGGCCCAATTCGCCCTGAATACAATCGTCGATGAAGGCGCGGACGCCGGGATCCCAATGACGGTAGTTCGAGGCATTGATCGCATATTCGTGCGAATCGTGCGGAATGGCCAACGCTTCGGAAATGGTCACGAAGCTCCCGGAGCTCGGGTCGAGAATAAACGACGCGGTCGGGCCGCCCACCGACAGAAGCAGGAGGGTCTGCGGGCCATAGACGATAAAGCCCGCCGCGAGCTGGTTGCCGCCGGGCTGGTAGAAATGAGCGGCGGGGCTCGGCGCTCCCGCAATCGCGGGAAGAATCGAAAAGATCGTGCCGACCGAGACATTGACGGCAATATTGCTCGAGCCGTCCAGCGGATCGATGGCGACAACCAGCGGCGCGCCCGCGTTCAGCTCGAGCGGCGCCTCCAATTCCTCGGAGACGGCGACGGCGACGGGGGCCTTCGCCAGGGCGTCCATGAAGATCTGATTGGTGAGGAGGTCGAGCGCCTGCTGAACGTCACCGTCCGTATTGCGCGAACCGCTTGCCGGCTTGGCGTGAGGCGACAACGGGCCAAGGGCGATCTGCGCGGCCACTTCGACCGCGCCGGCCGCCAAAGCCAAAACAGTCTCCGCAACCGGCGCCAAAACCGGTTTGCCGGTCGTCGCAGCGGACAAAAACGACGCCAAATCCTGTCGCGTCTGCTTGGTTTGCACTGCTTCCGTCATGTCGCCACCGGCCCTTGCTTCCCGCCGCCGCCTTCCTTATGACCTGAAAAGACGGGTCGCGAGGCAACGGCAAATTTTAAGTTCTCTAATCTAGGCCTATATACCAGCCCCAGGGCATCACAAACGACAAAAGCCAAATCCCTGGAACGGGATCTCGGCGGAGGGTCCAGGACCAGACTTCCACAGGCCGTAGGTCTAAAGCGAATAAACCGCATTTGCCTACACCATCATTCGTAGCAACTTTGATCCGGATTTGTGATCAGTACTTAAAGAAGCCAATGCGCCGCTTGACCCTAAAACAATTGCAGACCGTGCGGGCCGTCGCCCAAAGCGGCACGATCGCGACCGCCGCCGACATGTTGAGGGTGACGCCCGCGGCCCTGACCGCCCGCATCAAATTGCTCGAAAGCGATGTCGGCCTCGCGTTTTTCGACCGGGCGGGCGGGCGGTTGCGCCTGACCGACGCCGGCAAGGAGGTCGTGAACACCACTATTCGCATGGAAATGCTGCTGGTCGAGCTTGGCAATACGCTCGCCGCCATCAAGGGCAAACATGCCGGCCACATCTCCCTCGGCATCGTTTCCACGGCCGAATATTTCGCGCCACGCCTCATCGCCGCCTTTTCGAATGAAAATCCCAAAATCGAGATTTCCCTCTCCATCGGGAACCGGCAGGAGACGATCACGCGGCTGCGCGATTACGAGATCGACATTGCCTTGATGGGCCAACCGCCGGCCGATGTTCCCGTCATTAGCCAGCCGATCGGCTCCCACCCGCAAGTCGTGATCGCGCCCCTGAACCATCCGCTGGTCGGGCGCAAGGACATCGAAAAGAGCGAATTGGCGGGGGAAAGCTTCATCGTGCGCGAGGATGGCTCGGGAACCCGGACCATTTTCGATTTCTTCTTCGGCGATATCGTGCTGCGCCAACCCCATATCAAATTCGAGATCGGCTCGAACGAGACGATCAAACAGGCGGTCATTGCCGGCCTGGGCCTGAGTTTGATCTCGGCGCATACGATCGAGGCGGAAATCGCGACCAAAAAGCTCGCGATCCTCGATGTGAAGGGCCTGCCGATCGTCCGGCAATGGTTTCTGGTGCGCCGCGCCAACTGGTCGCCGACCCCGATCGGGACCGCGTTCTGGGACTTCGCGACGAAAAACGCCGCCTCGTTCATGCCCGCCACCGTCCCGGTGTTCGAAAACGTATCCAGCTAGACATTCCCGGCGCTTGCCTGTATACGCGCGCTTCAACTCAAAACAGCGTCCCGAAACGCTCGCCTCCAAAGAGGGGCGGAACGGCAGGATTTCCCATGAATATCATCCAACAGATCGAGGCCGAACAGGTCGCGA
>JARLIW010000135.1 GCA_031291515.1 Beijerinckiaceae bacterium
ATCGTGATTGAAATAATAGTGCCGGAACAGAATTTCTCGGGCTTCGTGCCCCTCGATCACATGCATCCGCACGGTTTTGAGGAACAATTGACCGACCGCGAGCAGCGTGATGGGATAAGGACCGGTGCCGCGGCCGTAGACGGCGAGGTCTGGATTGAACGTGAGATTGCGCGCCGTGTCGTAATTCATATGGGTCACGACATCGGGATTGGGCCGTGGCGGCGGTGCGTAGGGTTTTTTCGCCAATTCGGCCACGCGGGCTTTCAGCGCGTCATAGCTGAAGGGCTCGGCAACTCCGAGTTTGAGTTCGGGCGCGGCGGCTTGCGTCGGGCCAATCAATTGGGAAAGCTGCGAGGCGGCGGCGATCTGAATCAGATGTCGGCGAGAAATCATAAGGGACCTAGTCGTTCCAGCGGGGATCCGCGAGGGGCGCGAGGCTAGCTCTAAGGCAAGCGGAGACCTATGGGAACCAGCGCCTGACAAATGCCCGAATTCGGGGACGCTGCGAAGGCCAAAGTGCGACTTCGCGCATTTTTCCGGACGCGGGCGAACGATTTCAGGTGCTTGCCGCGCGGCCGCATATAAGGAATTTCGAGATTGGACACAGGCCGCGCGGGACACGGATCAAGCCTCTTGGTCTTGGGTGGGGCACGCTCGGGGAAAAGCGCTTTTGCCCAGGCGCAAGCGGAAGCGAGCCGGTTCGAGCCGATCTTTATCGCGACGGCCCAGGCTTTCGACGCCGAAATGGAGGTCCGAATCGCGGCCCATGCGCGCGCGCGCGGTTCGCGGTGGCGATTGATCGAGGCGCCGCTGGATTTGACCGCGGCGCTCACGAGCGCGTCGGACCCCGCCCGCGTGCTCGTGGTCGATTGTCTGACGCTGTGGCTCACAAACGTCATGCTGGGCGGCGACGACGTCGACGCGGCGACCGATGCCCTGGTCGACGTCGTCGCGCGCCTCGAGGGTCCCGTGATCTTCGTTTCGAACGAGGTCGGGTCTGGCATCGTGCCCGAAAACGCTTTGTCCCGACGCTTCCGCGATGCGCAGGGGCGGCTCAATCAGGCCATGGCGCGGGCGTGCGACGGCGTCGTCTTGGTGACGGCGGGCCTCCCATTTATTCTAAAACCGGGGGTGCCCGCGAAGGTTTGGTTCTAGCTTTGCCGATCAATCGAGAACAAAAATTTCATATTAGGGCACCCGAATCCAATGGCATTGCACTAGGAAGGCGACGCCTATATGTCAGCGAGACCTCATGGATTGACGTGACGTTTGATCAGATGCGTCAGGACGATCTATCCGCGGGTCCGCATGGTGCGGCGGCGGCGCGAGCGGCGATGCGCGCCGTCTTACGCGGTGGGGCCAATAGGTTGGAACAGAGCGCTTTCCGGCCCGCCGGTCAATTGGCCGGGGTCGAAGAGGTTCTAGGATTTGGTCTTCAATGTCGAATATTTCCGTGAAATCGCCGTTGCCCCCGCACCTCCGCCAGTTGGAGGCCGAGGCGATCTTCATTCTGCGCGAGGTCGTGGCCGAGTTTCAAAAGCCGGTGATGCTCTATTCCATCGGAAAAGATTCGAGCGTGATGTTGCATCTCGCTCTCAAGGCCTTTTATCCCGCCAAGCCGCCGTTTCCGCTGCTCCATGTCGATACGACGTGGAAATTCAAGGAAATGATCGCGTTCCGGGACGAGGCCGCGCGCAAGGCCGGAATGGAGTTGATCGTGCATGTTAACGAGGACGGCGTGCGGCGCGGCATTTCGCCGGTCGCCTCGGGCTCGGCCGTCCATACCCAAGTCATGAAGACCGAAAGCCTTCGCCAGGCGCTCGACATCGGCCAATATGACGCCGCCTTCGGCGGGGCCCGGCGCGACGAAGAGAAGAGCCGCGCCAAGGAGCGGATTTTCTCGCACCGCTCCGCCAGTCACGCCTGGGACCCGCGCAATCAGCGGCCCGAACTGTGGCGGCTGTTCAACACGCGCATCAAGCAGGGCGAGTCGATGCGGGTATTCCCGATCTCGAATTGGACCGAATTCGACGTGTGGGACTATATCGCGGCCGAGGGGATCGAGGTCGTGCCGCTTTATTTCGCGAAGCCTCGGCCGGTGGTCGCGCGCGGCGGTTCGCTGATCATGGTGGATGACGACCGCTTGCCCTTGTTGCCGGGCGAAGTCCCCGCGCTCGAAGAGGTGCGCTTCCGCACGCTCGGCTGCTATCCCTTGACCGGCGCGGTGCGCTCGCAGGCCCGCGATCTCCCGGCCGTCATCGAGGAAATGCGGGTTTCGACTGTCTCGGAACGCGAGGGCCGCCTGATCGATAGTGACGAATCCGGCTCGATGGAAAAGAAGAAACGCGAAGGCTATTTCTGATGACACAATCTGCCTTGCGCGGAGAGCCGGCGCCCGTCGCTTCAATCCAACGTCCCGCCTTGCGGTTTCTGACCTGCGGCTCGGTCGACGACGGCAAATCGACTCTGATCGGCCGTTTGCTCTACGAGCAAAATCTGGTGTTCGACGACCAAATCGCGGCGCTCGAGCGCGACAGCGTCAAGCACGGGACGACGGGTGAGGAGATTGATTTCGCGCTCTTGGTCGATGGCCTCGAGGCGGAGCGCGAGCAGGGCATCACGATCGACGTGGCCTACCGTTATTTCAAGACGCCGCGCCGCTCGTTCATCGTCGCCGACACGCCCGGCCACGAGCAATATACGCGGAACATGGCGACCGGCGCGTCCAATGCGGACCTCGCGATTCTGCTCGTCGACGCGCGCAAGGGCCTGCTGACCCAAACCTACCGGCATGCGACCATCGTGTCCCTGATTGGCATCAAGCATATCGTGCTCGCGGTGAATAAGATCGACCTCGTCGATTATAGCCAAGAGGTCTTCGAGGCCATCGTCGCCGAATTCGACGCCTTTGCGGCAAAGCTCGATTTCAAGATCGTGACCGCCATTCCGCTCTCGGCCCGCAATGGCGACAATCTCTCGACGGCCAGCGCCAAGACGCCTTGGTACGCGGGCCCGACGCTGCTCTCCCACCTCGAAACCGTCGATGTCGACGACGACCGCGCCGACAAGCCGTTCCGCATGCCGGTGCAATGGGTCAACCGACCCCATCTCGACTTCCGCGGCTTCGCGGGCACGATCGCGAGCGGGCGGATCAAGCCGGGCGATGAAATCGTGGTGGCGGGATCGGGCCGTACCAGCACGGTCGCGCGGATCGTGACCTTTGATGGCGACAGAGAGAGCGCGGAAGCGGGCGACGCCGTCACGCTCACGCTCGCGGATGAAGTCGACGTCGCGCGCGGCGACGTTTTTTCGGCCCCGCGCGCGCGGCCCGAGGTCAGCGACCAGTTTTCGGCGCATCTGATTTGGATGAGCGAGGAACCGTTGCAATTTGGCCGGTCCTATCTTCTCAAACTGGCGACGCGCACGGTGCCGGCAAGCGTCAGCGAGCTCAAATACCGGATTGATATCAATACGTTCGGCCAGGACGAGGCGGCCACCCTCCGGCTCAACGAGGTTGGCCTCGTTCATCTCACCGTCAACGTGCCCGTGGCCTTCGACCCCTATGGCGAGAACCAGACGACTGGCGCGTTCATTCTGATCGACCGCGCGACGAATGGCACGGTCGCCGCCGGTCTCATCGACCATGGGCTGCGCAAGGCGACCAACGTGTTCCGCCAGGACGGCGCGGTGAACCGCATCGACCGCGCGCGGCTCAAGCATCAAAAACCTGGCATTGTCTGGTTCACGGGCCTGTCCGGCGCGGGCAAATCGACGATCGCCAACCGGGTCGAGGCCAAGCTCAATGCGGCGGGCGTCCATACGATCATGCTCGACGGCGACAATATCCGGCACGGGCTCAACAAGGATCTGGGATTTTCGCAGGCCGACCGGCTTGAAAACATCCGCCGGGTCGCCGAGGTCGCGCGGCTGATGGCCGATGCCGGGTTGATCGTGTTGTGCTCCTTCATCTCGCCATTCCGCGAAGAGCGGCAGATGGCGCGCGAGATTTCGGAGATTGGCGAGTTCGTGGAAGTCTATGTCGATACGCCGATCGAGACTTGTATCGAGCGCGACACCAAGGGCCTTTACCAGCGGGCTCTGGCTGGCGAGATCAAGAATTTCACGGGCGTCGATCAGCCCTACGAGGCTCCGGAAGCCCCCGACGTGGTCGTGGGCCGCGACAAGGAAGGCGTCGAGCGCGCCGCCGCCAAAGTGGTGGAAGCGCTGGTGACGCGGGGCTTTATCGACCGGTTCGACGATCTCGTGGATTGGTCGATTTGAGCCGTCGCGGCGACAGCTTCCGGCGCCGCGCTCGCGTCCTCAAAACGCTCAGTTCAAACGCTCGACGACCTCGAGGCGCTTGACCGCGCCAGTGTCGTAGGCTTGCAGAAACGCCTTGTAGTTCTTGAAGACCACGCAGCCGTTCGAGTCGCCGCGCGCGCCGAGCATGTAGGTATGCGCGAGCAGGCCGGCGCGACCATAGGTCGGCTTGTCGCCCACCGGGGTCAGACGCAAGGCGCGCACCCCGTGGAACAGTTGCTCCCGCAGCGCGAGTTGGTAGATGTTCGGGGGCGTGGGTCCGCGCATCCGTTCGGCGACGCCGCGTGGATCGTCGAGCCGGTTGCCGAGTCCCGAATGCGCTTCCAACCGCGTGCCGTCGGGGAGATAGACCGTGTGCGCCGCGATGTCGTAAATCGCGGTCGCGCTATCGGAGGCCGCCGGCCGGGCGAATACGGATTTGATCGTGCTCTGGACGCTTCGGTCTTCGGGCGCGGCGTAGGCGAGAGCCGGGCCGGCGGGCTGCGCCGTCCCGAAGAGTTTGTCGAAAACGGACTGAACGCCCGTCGCTTCAGGCCGAACGCTGGCTTTGACGTCGCGAGGCGTCGGTTCGGCGTTCTGGGCGACGTTGGCACGCGCGGGCAAGAGCGTGGCGGGCCGGGGCACCGGCAATGGGATCGTTTGTTCGATTTCAGCCTGCGCGGCGGGCGCGACGAGCGGCGCCTCTGAAGCCTGGGCCTCCGCGACCTGAGTTTGCGTGGGTTGCGGCGCGGCGGCGGATAGCTCGGCGACGGGAGCCGGCGATGGAGGCGCGGGATCGGCCTTGGGCGGGCCGGCTAGCTCGAAGTTCGATCTCAGCGCCGCGATCCGGGCGAATGCGACGGGCCGGGAGTTCGACGCAAACGCCGGATCGAGCAGTCCGGCGTAGCGGCGTAACGGGGATATGGCCGCCGTCGTCGGGGCCACGGTCGACACGGCCGCGGGGGCCGGCGACGTGACGGACAATGCGACCGGAGGCGCCCCCGCGCTCAATGGGACACCAGAGGGACAGGAATGGAGGATCCAGAGCCCGGCCAAGGAACTCCATGCGAGCGCCACGGCGGATAGGAGCACCGGAAAAATGGGATTGTGACCCTGCCGTCCGGGCGTGCCCGACGGGAAATTTCGATGCGTATAGCCCCCGTAAGTCATCCGCCCCGCTTTAACCACACCAAGTTCAAGCGCTGCTGGCCCCCAACTGGCCGTACTGCAACGCCGGGCCCCCCGCCCTCATGAGCCAACTATTGGCCCTGGTTTTGGTTAAGACGCGCTTAAAGGGTGATTTGGGCGCCGAAGCGTCCAACGTGTGGCGGAATCATTTTCAATATGGCGATCTTAAATAGCCCGACTGGAGATCCGCCGGGTCTGTTTCGGATCTGGGTTGGGCCATCAGGTTTTGATAGACGTCGGGCATCGCGTCCTCGTCGGGCGCGGGCTGGCGACGACGAGGCGGCGGCGCCGTCGCGGCGGTCTCGACCTGTTGCCCGCCGACAATCTTGATTTCCGCGCCTTCGGCTTGAACCAAATCGAACAGAATCTCCGCCTTGTCGACGGGAAGCCGGACGCAGCCATGTGACGCCGGATGTCCGAAGTCCGACTTGTAAGCGCCATGAATCGCAAAGCCCGGCCGAAAGAAGATCGCGTCTGGCATCGGAGCATTGTCGTATTCCTGCGACAGGTGGTCCTTATCCATCCAGAGCACGCCATAGGTGCCATTCGGCGTTTCGAAACCGAATTTTCCCGTCGACACCTTCCAATCGTAGGCTTCGTTCGCGGCGGCGACATGCATCGTCTGCCGGGACAGATCCACGGTGATATGGACCTTGGCTTCTCCCACCGAGGCCGACCCGGTGAAAAAGACAGCAGCTAAAATCAGACGAACCCGAATTGGCATTTTGGACGGCTCCCGCAAGTTCGACAGACGTAACGCTCGGGCTGATAAAAAGGTCCGCGCCGGCTTGTCGCTTTGGGCGCGCCGGGTCGCATTTAAACCGCGAGGGTCGATCTTGCCTATTCCTCGTCTTGCCGCACCGTCGAGGCGGCGATCCAATCGAGGTAGGGCTGGAATCCGTCGAGGATCGGGACCGCGATGATTTCGGGTGTTTCGTACTCATGCAACGCGAGGATGGCGGCCTCGACGTCGCCATAATCCGCCGCGCGGATTTTGCAAATCAGCATCCACTCGGGGTGTTCTTCCACGATCCCTTTCCAGTTGTAGACGCTGCCGACATTGACGATCTGCACGCAGGCCGCGAATTGGCCGCTGACCAAGGCACGCGCCAGGGCGGACGCGCCATCCGACGTGGTGACCGTCGTCGTCACGACGGCGAAGACTTCCGTACCCAAAACAGAATGAGAGATCGCACCTTGGGACATCGGCCGCCACGGTTCGGAAAAAGAAACGAGTTTAGGGTCTCCGGCGAAAAATTCCAGCCCAGGGAGCTTCGCCTTATGGGGGGAGGGCGGAAGGCCCTATGCCATCCGGGACAAATCGAATAGGTTCAACTGCTTTTGTCCTGGCGCTTGTCATGCCCCGTCTCATCGATCCCGTGGCGCCCATCGATGGCCGCCAGTCCGAGACCGCTTTATTCGTCGCGCGCGGAACACGCCGCTTGCTGCGGGCCAAAGGCTTTTGCAGCGTGACCGAGCTGACGTTGCAATCGGGCCGGCGCGCGGACGTCGTGGCCCTTTCGAGCGACGGGACAATTCATATTATCGAGATCAAATCCTCGCTCGCCGATTTCCGCGCGGATCAGAAATGGCGGGAGTACCGCCTGCATTGCGACCGGCTCTATTTCGCGATTCCCGAGGACATGCCGCCCGATGTCATGCCCGAGGACGCCGGGCTGATCGTCGCCGATGCCTATGGCGCCGCCATCATGCGCGAGGCGCCGGAACATCGGCTCGGCGCCGCCACGCGCCGCGCCGTTCTCATGCGCTTTGCGCAAACGGCCGCGCAAAGACTCCACGGCTTGAGCGATCCGCAGATCGCCGCGATGCAGCCGTTGGGATAAACGCTCTCTTTATAAGACGTTAGAGCGTGTCCCAGATCGAAAAAGTCTTCAACTTTTTCGGGACACGCTCTAGCGAGGCGCGCGTTTCGCGAGAATGCGCTGCAAGGTCCGGCGATGCATGTTGAGGCGGCGCGCGGTTTCCGAGACATTTCGGCCGCAAAGCTCGTAGATGCGCTGGATATGTTCCCAACGCACGCGGTCGGCCGACATCGGATTTTCCGGGAGGGCCGCCTTGTCATGTTGCGTCGCCATCAGCGCGTTGTAGATTTCGTCGGCATCGGCCGGCTTGGCGAGATAATCGAACGCGCCGAGCTTGACCGCCGTAACCGCCGTGACGATGTTGCCGTAGCCGGTCAAGATGATCGCGCGGGTGTCTGGGCGCCGGGCCTTGAGTTCGGACATGACATTGAGCCCGTTGCCGTCGGAAAGCCGAAGGTCGATCACGGCGAAGGCGGGCGGGGCACTGGCAATCGCGTCGAGCCCCTCGGCAACCGTCGCGGCTGCCGTGACCGTAAATCCGCGGGATTCCATGGCGCGGGTCAGCCGCTGACAAAACGGTTTGTCGTCGTCGACGATCAGCAGCGACTTATCCACGCTGGCGTCGAGGCTTAAAAAGTCGTCGCCGGTCGGGACCGGGGCTTTGAGTTCGTCGCCAAAACTATCCATCGCCATTTACCTTTTCCGCTTTGCGGTCCCATGTCACGGAGGCCGCGCTGGTCCCGGGGCTGAATAAGTTGTTGTACGTTCGACCGTGTTCGAAAGTTGCTCGCGGCCATAAAATTGTAATGCGCGCGCCGTGGCCTGGCGGCGGCGCGTTGGCCATCGACACGCTCGCCCCGGCGCGTTCCAGCAAGGTCTTGGCGATGAACAGGCCGAGGCCGAGGCCCGCGCCGTCGCCCGTTTTGACATGGCGGCCGGCCTTGTCCGTCAGATAGGGCTCGCCGAGCCGCATGATGACATCCGCGGCGAATCCGGGCCCATCGTCCTCGATCACGATGGCCACGATCGTTTCCGTCCAGCGGGCAATCAGGCGCACCTCGCCGGACGCGAAGTCGATCGCGTTTTCGACCAGGTTTCCCAAGCCGTAGAGCATGCCTGGATTGCGCCGACAGACTGGCTCCTTGCCGTCGCCTTCCTTCAGGATGGTGATGGAAATGCCGAAATCGCGTTGCGGCTGGACAACCTCCTCGAGGAGATGGCCGAGCGTCAAATTGCCGATGATTTCACCGGGCTCGCTCCCGAGAGATGTCAGCGTTCCCAAAATCTTGCGGCAGCGTTCCACTTCCTGCATCAGCAGCGCGAAGTCCTCGCCGATCGGACCCGAGGCGGGGAACTGCTTCTGCAGATCCTTGACCACCAGTTTGATCGTCGCCAGCGGCGTCCCGAGTTCGTGCGCGGCGGCGGCGGCGAGCCCGTCGAGCTGAGTCAAATGCTGCTCGCGCGCGAGCACAAGCTCCGTCGCGGCCAGGGCATCGGCCAGGCGGCGCGCCTCTTCCGCGACGCGCCAGGCATAGGCCGCGGTGAAGCTCGCGCCCAGCACGATGCCGCCCCAAATGCCCACGGTATATAGGAAGGGCAGGTTCATCGGCTGGCCGGGAAACCAGGGAAGAGGATAGTGATAGACGATGAGGGAGGTGGCGCAGATGATCACGAGAAACGTGAGCGAGGCGGTGAAGCGCGCCGATAGCGAGACCGCCGAAATCATGACGGGGGCGAGGAACAGCATCGCGAACGGGTTTTCGAGACCGCCCGTGAGGTAGAGAAGCGCGGTCAACTGCAGCAGATCGTACGTCATAAGATAAAACGCGGGGCGGTCTTCGAGCCGGTCGCTGTGGCAAAAACGGATGCGAAGCGCGATATTCACCCAGGCCGAAGCGGCGATGACCAGGCTGCAAAGGCTGATCGGCAACGGAAATCCGAGACCGAAATAGGTCCCGATAACGGCGGCGCATTGACCCGTGACGGCGAGCCATCGCAAACGAACCAGCGTGTCGACGCGTGGCCGCCGCGACCGGTGGCCGAGGTCGATATCCAAGGTTTTCCCTGGGGCGTCGGGCAAGCGCTTTCGTCTTTCTGTCTCGCGGCGCCCAATCCCATTGGGCGCAATGAACATCATCACAAGTGGTCGATATGGGCATCGCATGATAAAATCGCAACCTGTTGCGATCTGAGTTGTTGCATGGCCGCGGTCGCGACCGATTGGCGCCGTTTGGCGGCGATGGTCCGTTTGGTCGGCTTGACGGCGGTGCGTTATAATTCCTCTCGCGGGAACGCCCGCGCGGATCAAAGGAAAGCGAAGCAGCGACGCAATAAAATGCGCTGGCGAAATAAATTATATCGTGCGCTATTGAACTCGGTTGCTTGGGTGTAGCTGTTTGTCCAATTGACTTGCTGCGATCGCGCTCTCAATAAGTCGGGCAGTGTAAACAGTGATTTGAAAATATGGCTGATTGCCTTGTGGCTGGGCCAGCCACTGGTTGTTCCACTTTGGGTGATTCAGATGCCTGGTGCGATAATGAACCCATATTCTTATCAAGTTCACGAACTTGCCTATATGGCCTTTGCGCCGGTCCGGGCCGTGTGCGAAGCGGCCCGGTTCTGGGCCCGCAGTCCCTTAAATCCCTTGTCTAAAACGCAAATTGGCCGGAACATCGTGGCCTCGGCCGAAATGTTCGAGCGCTTGACGCGCCGCTACGGAAAGCCTGCCTTTGGACTGGAACGCACGTCGATCGACGGGCGCGAAATCGCGGTCGAGGAGGAGGTCGTCTGGTCCAGACCCTTTTGCCGTCTTCTGCGATTTGCGCGTGACCTGCCCGCGGGCACGGCCCAGGCCAAGCTTCTGATCGTCGCCCCGATGTCGGGGCATTACGCCACTCTGTTGCGTGGCACGGTCGAAGCTTTTCTGCCCCATTACGACGTCTACATCACGGATTGGGCCGATGCGCGAATGGTGCCCGCGCGCGAGCATTTCGATCTCGACGATTACATCGACTATCTCATCGAGATTTGTCACGTGCTCAAAGCGGACGGCGGTCCTCTCTATACACTTGGAGTCTGTCAGCCGGCGGTGCCTTTGATCGCCGCCGTCGCGCTCATGGAGGCCGCCAACGATCCGCGCGTGCCCGATACGATGATTTTGATGGGTGGCCCGATCGACACGCGCGAATCGCCGACCGCCGTGAATCTGCTGGCGGAAAAACGCGGCAGCGCATGGTTTCGCGCCAATTGTATTCATTCCGCGCCCTATCCCTATCCCGGATTCGGCCGCCTCGTTTATCCCGGATTTCTGCAGCTTTCCGGCTTCATGGCCATGAACATCGACAGGCATGTCGACGCCCATGTCGAAATGTTCAACCATCTGATCAAGGGCGATGGCGAATCCGGCGAGAAACATCGCGACTTTTATGACGAATATCTCGCGGTCATGGATCTGACCGCCGAGTTTTATCTTCAGACCATCGACACCGTTTTCGTCGAGCAGCGGCTACCCAAGGGAACGATGGTGCACCGGAAGCAACCCGTCGATCTCGCCGCGATTCATCGCACCGGACTGATGACGGTCGAAGGCGAAAACGACGATATTTCGGGACCCGGTCAGACCAAGGCAGCCCATCGCCTCTGCGCGAACATCCCGCAGGCGTTCAAGCACGACTATGTTCAGAAGGGTGTCGGGCATTACGGGGTCTTCAACGGCTCGCGCTTCCGCGCGGGCATCGTGCCGGAGATTCTCGCGTTCAACGGCAAATTCTCTCATGCTCTCACGTCCTAAGAGAGCGACTTCTTGTCTGTTGGGTGATTCCGCGTTGGTGGAAAGCGCTCGCGGCGGCGACATGCGCGAGCGGCGGGACAGGTGGGGTCAGTCCCCTCTCTCGCTCATTTTCAAGGTGTGACGTCGCGCTTTGGCGGTCGCATCGAGGTGGATCGCCACTTCGATTTCGCCGATTTCGCGCGCAAGCTCCGCAAGTTGCTCGATCATGTCGAGCAAGTAGTCGCGCCGGTCGTTCTTTTCCGCATCGAGGGACAGCATCGTCAATCCACCAGAATCACTGCATCGCCTAAATATACAACCAAGGGTTTAATCAAGATATAAAAAGCGCATGATGTCCAGCAAAATTTTGGTAGTATACTCGCTATGCGAGTTTTCTGCCCAGGTTTGATTTAACGAGGAAGAGGGCTCGATGCCCCGCGTCACGGCGACTTCGCGGCACGGCCATTCCCGAAGGCGCCGGGGAATCAGACGGCTTTGGTCGGGTACTCGACGCAACAAAGGGGCGAGCGACGCAAGGGAACCCGATTTTATCGGGACAGCCCGGCGGTCCAAACGCCACGAGCATCCGCCGGAAAAGCTGTGGACCTTTAAGTCGATGATGTGTCAACGCGTCTCGCGACGGGGTGTGACGCCGTGAAAACGCTTTAATGAACGGCCTTTTGCCGCCGTCGTTCCACCGAGGAGGGAATGCGCATGCTCTCGCGGTATTTCGCCACCGTGCGCCGCGCAATGTCGACATTCGAACTCTTCAGGCGCTCGACGATGGCGTCGTCCGACAGAATTTCGTTGGCGCTCTCGCGGTCGATCATTTGCTTGATCCGGAACCGCACCGATTCGGCCGAATGCGAATCGCCACCATCGTTCGAGGCGATCGAGGCGGTGAAAAAATATTTCAGTTCGAATAGGCCGCGGGGACTCGAGATGTATTTGTTCGAGGTGACCCGGGACACCGTCGATTCATGCATGCCCGTCGCCTCCGCGATGGCCTTGAGGTTGAGCGGCCGCAGGTGCTCCACGCCATAAGCAAAAAAGGCGTCCTGCTGGCGCACGATCTCGCTCGACACCTTGAGAATGGTGCGCGCGCGTTGCTCGAGACTTTTCGTGAGCCAATTGGCGGTTTGGAGACAACCCGACACAAAGCTCCGGTCCGCTTCGCTTCCCTTATGGCGCGAGATCCGGGCCGCGTAGGTCTGGTTCACGAGAAGGCGGGGCAGCACGTCGGTATTGAGTTCGATCAACCAGGATCCATCGGGCGCCAGGCGGACGTTCACGTCGGGGACGACGGGCTGGATCGCGCTGGATCCAAAGGCGCGGCCCGGTTTCGGGTCGAGACGCTTGATCTCGGCAATCATGTCGGCCACGTCTTCATCGTCGACGCCGCAGACCTTGCGAAGTCCGGCCATGTCACGGCGCGCGACCATGGCGAGATTGGCGACGAGGGCCGCCATCGCCGGGTCGAAGCGATCGCGGTCGCGCAGCTGAAGCGTCAGGCATTCCGCGAGATCGCGGGCGCCCACGCCGACTGGGTCCAAGGTCTGGATGGCCTCGAGGATCGCCGTGACGCGTGAAAGCGGCGCGCCGAGCCGTTCCGAAATATCGACCAGACTTTCGCCGAGATAGCCGGAATCGTCGATCGCGTCGATCAGCGCGAGGCCGATTAGGCGGTCGCCGGGATCGGCCACGGCCAGGGGAAGCTGTTCCGAAAGGTGTTCCCGAAGCGTGAGCCGCGCGGCGATGTAGGATTCGAGGTTCGAGGCTTCCCCGTCGTTGCTGGGGCTTCCCGATCCCGACCAGGAACTGGCGGACAGGCCGGTCTCCGAAAACGAGTCCGGTTGCTCCGCGGGGGTGGGGGCGCGGTCGCTATCGAAACTATTGTTCAGCTCTGTCCCGAGACTCGCTTCCAAGGAGCTTTGGTCCGTCGCGAAGCTTTCGGAACTCCAATCGGCCTCGACGCCGTCGTTGAACTCGCCGCCGAGCGCCGAGTCGGCCTCGACGCGCGGATCGTGGTCCCCCGTCACGACGGGTTCGGCGACTGGACCGGCCTCGTCGGCGCGCTCCAAAAGCGGATTGCGCTCAAGTTCCTCTTGAACGAAAGACGCCAATTCAATGTTGGAAAACTGCAGGAGTTTAATCGCCTGCAGGAGTTGCGGGGTCATGACCAAGGACTGGCCTTGGCGTATGAGAAGCTTGGTGCCTAGAGCCATCGCAAATGCAACTCATGCCTGACAAAATCGCCGACGAATCCTAACACGCGACTCGCGGCCCGTTTTTTGCTTATAGCACTAGGATTTTCTCTTGTCCCGCTTTCCAAGCATTTCTTACGCCTCGGGGATGCAAAAAAAATTTACCCTTGGTTAACGATTAGAATCGGAAATCCTCGCCGAGATAGAGGCGGCGGACGTCGGCGTTTTCGACGATCTCCTCCGGGAGCCCTTGCGTCAGCACATGGCCGGAATGGATGATGTAGGCGCGGTCGATGAGCCCCAATGTTTCGCGCACGTTGTGGTCGGTAATCAAGACGCCGATGCCGCGACGTTTCAAATGTTGCACGAGCACGCGAATATCTCCCACCGCGATGGGGTCGATCCCGGCAAAGGGTTCGTCGAGCAGCATGAACGACGGGCGGTTGGCGAGCGCGCGCGCGATTTCGCACCGTCGTCTTTCGCCGCCCGACAGCGCAACCGATGGGGACTTGCGCAGGCGCGTCAAGTCGAACTCGTCAAGAAGGGCGTCGAGTTCCCGTTCCCGCTTTCTCTTGTCGGGTTCCGCGATTTCCAGAACCGCGCGAATATTGTCCTCGACACTGAGACCGCGGAAAATCGAAGCTTCTTGGGGTAGATAGCCGATGCCGAGGCGCGCGCGCCGGTACATCGGCAAATTGGTGACGTCATGCCCGTCGAGTTCGACCGTGCCGGCATCCGGGCGCACCAGTCCCGTGATCATATAGAAGACCGTGGTCTTGCCCGCCCCATTGGGACCGAGCAGACCGACGGCTTCGCCGCGCCGGACCATGAGGCTCACATCCTCCACAACGCGCCGCGCCTTATAGGCCTTGGCCACATGGTTGATCGAGAGCACCCCGTCGCCGGCCTCGGCCGCGACGCTGAATCCGCCGCCGGCTTCCCCGCGAGCTCCCGGAAGCGCGTCGGGGTGATACGGATCCGCATTGTTGAGATCGAGGATCGTCATCGCGGTGCTTCCGTCCCGTCCGGCTCCGCCAGTAGCGGCGGGCGGCTTCCGCCCCCCTGGTGGCCGGGGCGCGAACCACGAGCCGGTCTGAAAAGGTCCAAAAAACTTCAACGTCGTCCTCTAGCTTAGCGTCTTGCCGGTCGGACGCCGTCCTGTTTCAAACGCGAAGGCGTTTTCCGCTCGGTGGACTCGACCAACACCGCGAAGTCGCTCTTTCGCTAAGGAGGGCGAGCATGTCCTCGATCGAAAAAGGCCGCAACTTTTGGGTCATGCTTTAGAACGCTTTCCGGTTGGAGGGAATGAGGCGCCCTAAAAGATCAGGTCTTTTCAGATTTGTGGTCTATTGTCCCACAAGAAACTCAAGCTCGCGTCAATGCCTCCAACGGGCATATCACACACCCGTGATGAATGGCTCGGCCTTGACGGCGAGCCGCCGGAATCCGGCGCCAAGCACCGTCCCAGCTTATTTCTTGGCGCCGGATTCCGCGGAATCCTCGGGTTGAAACATGCTGATGACATGCGAGCCCGTGACTTTCGCCTGACCGGTCTTGAGATTGTACACGAGCTTGTCGCCCTTGGTCACATTGGGTCCTTGGCTCAGCGTCACATTGCCGCTCAGCACCACCGTATCGCTCACCTTATCGTACACGCCGTGATCTCCAGTCCCGACTTGGTCCTTCGAGACCATGGTTACCGGGCCAACCGCGTCCATATGCTGGACTTGGCTCGTCGATGCGGGGGCCGTGCCTTGACCCGGGGTCTTCGGCGGCAGGAAAATGGTCAGCACGCTGCATTTCAGCTTGCTGTCGCCTTGGACCGCAACCACGTTCCCGGTGTAAATCAGCTTTTGGTCCTTATCGAAATAATCGAGCGATTCCGACTGGATCGTGATCGGCTGCTTGCTATTTCCGCCCGGCAGTACTGCCGAAGAGTGCGTTTTGACGGGCGTGGCGCCCGCCGACTCGGCCTGGCTGCTCAAGGGCGCCGCGATCAACCCCAAAAGGAGCAGCCCGCCGCGGCGCGAAGCGCGCGACCAAAGGGCGTTGCTGATGCGCATTAGCGTCTCTCCACGGGATCTTGCGAGGGCGGCTCTTGCTGGTCGGGCTGGTCCGGCGGATCGAATGACGAATCGATATTCCCGCTGAAAGATACTTTATGGCCGCCGTCGGTGATGTCGATTTGATCGGCGGAGATCG
Source organism: Beijerinckiaceae bacterium (assembly GCA_031291515.1). Classification (GTDB taxonomy): domain Bacteria; phylum Pseudomonadota; class Alphaproteobacteria; order Rhizobiales; family Beijerinckiaceae; genus RH-AL1. The sequence goes on from JARLIW010000135.1 coordinate 15,486, forward strand.
TCCCGCCCGACACCGTGACCGTAAGTCGTTCGCGCGAAGACAACACGCCGGTTTTGAAATCCATCACGGCGCTTTGCATCAAAAGGTCGTATCCGCTCGTATTCTTGATCCTGGCATGGCCGGCAAGCGACATGTGATCTTCTTTTCCGTCGTAGATGCCGGTATCGGCCGTGATGTGGGAGCTGGTATTGTCCGTCATGCCCATGGTCACGTCGAGGCCGCGCAGCTCCATCAGGTTGGGCTTGGTAATGTCCTGGATGCCTTGGGCCGCCGTGATCGCATAAGCGCCCCCGTCTTGCCTCACGCCCGAGATTTTGGGGGATTGCATCGTGATCACATTGCCTTCGACGCCGACGTCGTCGACGCTGATGCCGTGCGGAAGATGATGCAATGGGTCGAAAATCGCGACGATCGCAATGATCGAAATGGTGATCGTGCAGCCAACGATAATGGCGCGACGCAGAAATCGCACGCGCGCCGTATGACGCTCCGACGCGCGGACGGCGCCCTCGCGCGGCGGGGGCGTATGGTCCATGCCGTCGCCAAGAGCCGCGCGCCGTTGATCGGCCGGGCTACCTTGCTGCATCACGTCCAGCATGAGACTCCAGTTGGGGACAAAGGTCGAGAGCTCCTGTTTGCGCTGGGAGAACGGCGAAGGCAAGGCGCGGGTGGACCCGGAGGGTCAATCGTGCGCGAAAATATCGGTCTCCGACCACCCGGCCAAATCGAGCTGCGCGCGAACGGGCAGAAACGCAAAGGCGGCTTGCGCATATTGGGCCCGGTCCTCGCGGGACAGCATCGCGTCGAGCCGGGTCCGCAAGGCGTGAAGATGCAGGACATCCGACGCGGCATAGGCAAGCTGCGCCTCGCTCAGCACGGGCGCGCCCCAGTCCGAGGATTGCTGCTGTTTCGACAAATCCACGCCGAGCAGCTCCTTGACGAGATCCTTGAGTCCATGGCGATCGGTATAGGTCCGCGCCAGCTTCGAGGCGATCTTGGTGCAATAGAGCGGCTCGGCGATGATGCCGAAGGTCTTATAAAGAATTGCGACATCGAACCGGGCGTAGTGGAACAGCTTGGTGATGGTTCGATCCGCCAAAATGGTCTGCAGGACCGGCGCGCTGGTCTGGCGCGGCGCGATTTGCACGACATCGGCGGTCCCGTCGCCGCGCGAGAGCTGAACCACGCAGAGCCGATCGCGCCGCGGGACCAGGCCTAAAGTTTCGGTATCGATCGCGATCGCATCGCCCGCGGCGTAGCCGGTGGGAAGATCGCCGTGATGCAGCCGGATCGTCATGCCGTCGTTCCTATCCTTGACCCGTGTCACCGAACCGAGCGTCATGGCTCGCGCGCCGCGCGGCTCATTCGGCTTCGGCGCCGGACAAATAGCGTCGGTAGAGCGTGCTGCGGCTGATGCCGAGGCGGCGGGCGGCATGGGCGACATTGCCGCCGCTCGCCTGCAACGCCTCGCGCATGGCTTCGCGCTCGATCATCCCGAGCTGGCCGCTGGAACCGCCAGCCCCGCGCGACTTGCCGCGCGGCGCGTCCACCACGCTCGGCATAGGCCGCGCGGCGAGCAGTGGAAGCGGATTGTCGCGGACGTTGGCGGGCAGGGCATCGAGCCCCAAGCATTCGCCATCCTCGGCCAAGGCGAGCATCGCTTTCAGGCTGCCGGCGAGCTGCCGGTAGTTGCCTGGCCAGGAATAGGCGGCGAGCGCGGCTTCGCAAGGCCCCGATAAGGTCACGCCGCGAGCGTCGGGGGCCAATCCCTCCCAAACGCTGCGGATCAACATGGCGCGGTTGGCAAACGACCGAAGCGTCGGAAGCTCGACCGTATAGGAGGCGATGCGGTAATAAAGATCGGCCCGGAAGGCTCCGTCCGCCACGAGCCGCGAGAGATCGCGATGGGTCGCGCAAATCACCATCACGTCGATCGGCACGGCTTTAACCCCGCCGACTGGCAGAACCTCGCGTTCCTGCAAGGCCCGCAGCAAGCGCGGTTGAAGACCGAGCGGCATGTCGCCGATTTCATCGAGAAACAGCAATCCGCCGTCGGCCTCGCGCAGCAGGCCCTTGGCGCCGCCGCGCCGCGCCCCGGTGAACGCGCCGGGCTCGTAGCCAAACAGTTCCGCTTCGATCAGGCTCTCGGGCAAGGCGGTGCAATTGATGGCGACGAAGGGCTTGGCGCTGCGCGCGCTGGCGGCATGCGCGGCCCGGGCGAAGACTTCCTTGCCCGTGCCGGTTTCGCCTTGCACGAGGACTGGCACGCCGGCGTCGAGCAGCCGCGTCGCGCGTGTCAGCCGCGCCTGGCCGCTCATATCGAGGAAATGCGCGGGAGACGCGCCGCGCGCGCGCGGCTTGTCCAAGAAGGGCTTGGCCACCGACGGCTTGGGGGGCGGCAAGCGATAGGCTTGCGACGGCGAGGTTTTCCGCGCATGGACCACCCGCCCCGACGTATCGCGGAGGAGAACGGCATCCATGCCGGCGCTCTCCTGGCGTGGAAACAGGGTTCGGTAGGTCTTGTGGCCGAGAGCGTCCCATTCGAGATCGAGAAGGCCGAGCCCATGCCGGTTGGCGGCGACGAGAATATGATCGCGGAAAACCAGAACACCTTCGCGCGAGGTCCCGACAAGCGCGGGATCCTTATGCAGGCGCACCACTTCGCAGTCCGGAAATCCGGCCTCGAAGACGCGATGCTCGATCCCGTCCACGGCCAATTGAACGAAGCCGAGCGCGAAGCCGTGATCGGCCTTCGCATTTCCGGACAGGTCGAGAACCCCCAAAAGCTCGCCGGTGGGGCCAAGGATCGGAACGGCCGCGCAACTCAAAATCTGATTGCGGGTGAAAAAATGCTGCGACCCCCTCACTTCGACGGCGCGGCGTTCGACGAGAGCCGCGCCGATCGCATTGGTGCCGGTGACCGACTCGGCCCATGACGCGCCGGGGCGCAAGGCCACCTCGGCCGCGAGGCCCGCGAAACCCGGATCGCCGATGGCATCGAGGACGAGACCCTCGGCATCGCTCAAGATGGCAATGCTGCCGCTCGCCCGCGTCGTCGCGTAAAGCGCCTCGAGTTCCGGCCGGCAGCGCCGGCGCAGCGCTTCGTTGCGGTGGACAAGCTGCCGCAAGGCATGATCGGGCAGGGGATCCACAAGCGGGCGCTTGGCCTCGCGGTCGAGGCCGAGATCGGTGCAGCGCATCCAAGACCGCAGGATGGGCGCGGGAACGGCTTGCTGGCTTTCGACCGGGCTTTGGCCAAGCTTCAGGCGGCCGGATGCCGGCTCGATAGCCGGGATTCTCACGCTTTCGAACATGAACTTCGCGGCCTCTGGTGGATCGGATCTGGCGGACAATGGTCGTCGAAACCTCGTGGCCGTCGCAGTTTGCGACACTTGTGTCATCTGTCGCATATTGCGTCTAGTCGGGCGTTCGGGTGAGGTCGCGCGCCCGGTTCCATGGCCATCCGCCGAACGGAAACTATGCTTCTTTTCAATAACTTGATAGGTCTTTGCGGCAAATCGCGGAAGGGCTGGCACAAGCACTGCGATCTTACCGGCACTTAATTGGGAGGAGACCATCATGAACAAACCGGAATTTCTCGGCGAGGCGACCAAGTCGCCCTTTAAGGCGCGTTACGGCAATTTCATCAACGGCAAGTTCACCGACCCTGTCGCCGGCCGGTATTTCGAAAATACCTCTCCGGTTAATGGCAAGGTCATTTGCGAGATTGCCCGTTCCGACGCGCAAGACGTCGATTTGGCGCTCGATGCCGCCCATGCCGCGAAAGACGCTTGGGGCCAAGCCTCGCCGACGGCGCGCGCGCTGGTCCTCAACCGGATCGCCGATCGCATGGAGGAGAACCTCGATCTCATCGCCTTGGCCGAAACCTGGGACAACGGGAAGCCGATCCGCGAGACGACCCATGCGGATATTCCGCTGGCGATCGATCATTTCCGCTATTTCGCCGGCTGTATCCGCGCGCAGGAAGGTGGCATTTCGGAAATCGATCACGACACCGTCGCTTATCATTTCCATGAGCCGCTCGGCGTCGTCGGCCAGATCATTCCTTGGAACTTCCCGCTGCTGATGGCCGTATGGAAGCTCGCGCCCGCGCTCGCCGCCGGCAATTGCATCGTTTTGAAGCCGGCCGAACAGACTCCCGCATCGATTCTGCTTCTGATGGAATTGATCGGCGACCTGTTGCCCCCCGGCGTGTTGAACGTCGTCAACGGCTTCGGTCTCGAATGCGGCAAGCCGCTCGCGTCGAGCCCCCGGATCGCCAAGATCGCCTTCACCGGCGAGACGACGACGGGCCGGTTGATCATGCAATATGCGTCGCAGAACTTGATCCCCGTGACGCTCGAACTCGGCGGCAAATCGCCAAACATCTTCTTCGCGGACGTGGCGGCGGAAGACGACGATTTCTTCGACAAGGCGCTCGAAGGCTTCGCGATGTTCGCGCTGAACCAAGGCGAGGTTTGCACCTGCCCCAGCCGCGCCTTGATTCATGAATCGATCTACGACCGGTTCATCGAGGCGGCTGTCCGCAGGGTCAAGGCGATCAAGCAAGGTTCGCCGCTCGATCCCACGACGATGATCGGCGCGCAAGCCTCGTCGGAGCAGCTCGAAAAGATCCTGTCCTACATCGACATTGGCAAACAGGAAGGCGCCCAGCTTCTGACGGGCGGCGGACGCGCCAATCTCGAAGGCGACTTGGCTGGCGGTTTCTACGTTCA
>JARLIW010000136.1 GCA_031291515.1 Beijerinckiaceae bacterium
CGCAAAACGTTCTTCTGCACCTTACTCATCGAGTTGCGCGGCAGCTCCGGCGCGAAGAAGACGCGTTTGGGGAGTTTGAACTTGGCGAGCCGACTTTCGAGCGCGTCGTACACGCGTTTCTCGTCGAGATCGGCGCCGGGCCGCGTAACGATCACGGCGGCGACGCCCTCGCCGAAATCCTTGTGCGGCAGACCGATCACGGCGCTTTCGATCACGCCGGGGATCGCGTCGATCTCGATCTCGACCTCCTTGGGATAGACGTTAAAGCCGCCCGTGATGATCAAATCCTTGCCGCGCCCGACGATATGGACATAGCCGTCGGCGTCGATCTTGCCGAGATCGCCGGTGATGAAGAACCCGTCCGGCCGAAACTCGCTCGCCGTCTTTTCCGGGTTGCGCCAATAGCCGCCAAAGACGTTGGGGCCCTTGACCTCGATCATCCCGATCGTGTCCGTCGGCAACGCCGCCCCCGTCTCGGGATCGCTGATGCGCAGATCGACGCCGCGAAGCGGAACGCCCACGGTGCCCGCTCGCCGTTCGCCTTCGTAGGGGTTCGAGGTGTTCATATTGGTTTCGGTCATGCCATAGCGCTCGAGAATGGCGTGGCCGGCGCGCGCGAACCAATCGCGATGGGTTTCGGCCAGCAGCGGCGCCGAGCCCGAGATGAACAGCCGGACGTTTTCGGCGACCTCCGCCGTGAAATCCGGACGATCGAGCAGACGCGTATAAAAGGTTGGGACCCCCATCATCACGGTCGCGTCTTCGAGCTCCGCGATGACCTCGGCGGCGTCGAATTTGGGCAGAAAGATCAGGCTCGCGCCCGAAAACAGCACGACATTGGTCGCCACGAAGAGGCCATGGGTGTGGTAGATGGGCAAGGCATGCAGCAGACGATCGGCGCTCGTGAACCGCCAGGTCTCGACCAAGGTTTTCGCGTTCGAGACGAGATTGCCATGCGACAACATCGCGCCTTTCGAGCGGCCCGTGGTGCCCGACGTGTAGAGAATGGCGGCGAGATCGTCGGCGCCACGCGGGACATCCTCGAAGGTTCCGGCCTGCTTGGCCGCCAAGTCGAACAACGTGCCTCGGCCCGCCGCATCCAAGGTTTCGACCGCCGCGCCGCGCGCGATCGCGGCAATCGCGGTGACATGCGCGGGATCGCAGACCACCACTTTGGGTTCGGCATCGCCGATGAAATAATCGAGCTCGGCCGCCGTATAGGCGGTGTTGAGCGGCAGGAACACCGCGCCCGCCCGCAGCGTCCCGAGATAGAGCATCAGCCCTTCCGGCGATTTCTCGATCTGCGCGGCGACGCGGTCGCCGGGCGCGACGCCGAGCGCCACCAAGGCCCGCGCCATTCGCGCGGATTCCGCCGCCATGTCGGCATAGGTCCAGACTTTGGCGGCTGACGCGGCGCGCGGCGGCCGCAGAAATACGGCATCGGGCGAGGTCGCCCGTTCTTGGACCGAATCGAAGAAAGTGTTGCGCAAGGGACAAGTCCAGCGTTGACGACCAAGGGGCAGTCTAAGCGATTTTGGCGCCCGAAGGCATCGGCCGTTCATCCCAACTGCCAAAGGGGACGATTCCGCTCAAAATCGCATCCATAGAGCCGCGACCGGGCCGGCCTCGCGCGCGGCATTGCATCCGGCCAAGGTCCGTAGCGCCCCGATCTGAATGGACCAGCGCGCGGAGAGCTCCTGAACGAGACTGAGCTGCAGCGTGGTCGCGAAAAATCGTGGGATGGCCGGTCCCGCGCTTGGCGCGGCGCGCGTGAAATCCTGCGCCAGCACGAGCGTGTGACCCCATGGTCTGATCCCGAACGTCACGTCGAACCGGCCTTCGTCGGGCCAGGCGGCGCGGTAAATTTGCGCGCCGGCGCCCGCATCCACGAAAGCCGGCCGGTCGAAAACCGCGAAAGCCTGACCGAACTGAAGTTTGAGATTGGCGGCCCAGCCGTTGGGATCGCCAAAAACCGGCGAGGCGACGGGGCCGCCGATCCCCGGTTCCACCACGGCCAGAATCGAAAGCGCTTGCGTCGGCGAGCCGAACAGTTGGACCTGCGCGCCAATCGCGCTCGCGCTCGAGCCAGTGTACGAAACCGCGGGCGACCCGGCATTCATATGGACCAGCGACGGGGCCGCCATGAGCGTGAGCCAATCGCTGAGCCCGTATTCAAAATAGGCCCCGATTTCGAGCTTGCGGAAGTCCGGCGCGACCACGGCCTTGCCCGAGGCGTCGAAACCGCGCGCCGCCTCGACATACCCAACCCCGGCGATCATTTGTCCCTGCCCTTCGCCAGGTGAAAAGGCGCCGGCGCGGACGCGCCCCGTGGGCAGACCGGCCGCGAAGCCGAGAGCCAAGGCAACACGCAAGATCCGAGGAAACGGAAGACGAGACACGCCACGACACCCGGCGCGAGGGTTTTAAGCAACCACAAGCGCTGGGTGAGAAAATCCACGCGGACACGCGTGCATTCTAGGGACCCCGAGTTGCATGTCTTGGGATTTTAGTAAGAGTTCCAGGAACATAGGACGAACAGCAGGCGTTGACTCAAGCGCCGCCACCAAGCGAACCGCGGGCGTGTCGTCTAAAAAGGCGAATACGTCCCTATTGGTCCTTAAACCGTCCCCGTCGCGTTTTGGGAAGTTCGTTCCCTGCTGCCTTGAGCGCGGCAATTTCGTGCCGCGTTTCTCTTGCCCGGGTTTCGCGCCTCGCCGTATCGAATTTTTTATATTCCAGGGCGACATGTCGCTCGGCGGCGTCATGAGAAACGTTCCCGCCATGTTGCAACACCGACCGGCCAAGACCTTTAAGCTGTGCATCCAACAATTCGGTGGCTTGGGACATGAGGGTCAAGCGGCCCATCTCGGTCTGATCTTCGAAGACATCTAAAAGTATTGTGGTAAGCCGGTTCAATTCTTTTAACTCGCTTGGGCCCAGATAATTCTTCGCAACCGTTGCATCGCCCTTCAAAGGCTCTTGTTTAGACCATGATTGCAGACCCATATTCGGTTTCGACGAATCCGCTCGCTCCGTCAGAACCATGGCCGGCGTCGCGGACACTGTCGCCCAGTAGAGCTTTGCCTGCGTTCGCGCGTAAAACTCCCTGGACCCCGGAGATGTTGGATCGTAATCCTGGCATAAAGCGCATATGCGTCTCAGTTCGGCATAGACATTCGCCTCGGAGGCACGAATGTCCCGGATTATTTCACGAAGTTCGGCGACCCGATCCTGATGTCCCGGCGTTTTCAGACGCTGAACATCAACCACGAATCCCTGCGTGAGATATTGAATGAGCTTCTCCGTCGCCCAGAGCCGGAACGCCGTTCCTAATTTGCCACCGACCCTATAACCAATTGAAATCAATGCGTTTAGATTATAGAGCTTGGTCGAATAGCGCTTTCCATCCCGGCCAGTTCGTAAGGATTCCTTACACACTGATCGTTCGTCGAGCTCTCCCTCCCTAAAGATGTTTTGAAGGTGTATCGTGATGTTTTGTCGCGTGACGCCAAACGCGTCCGCGATTTGCTGCTGCGTTCCCCAAAAGGTGTCGTCGTCGACGCGCAGCTCTATTTTGACCCCTTCGCGCGCCGCATAGATCAGAAACCGATCTCCGGTTTCGTGATCCTCGACGATAGGCAAGGGCGTATTTGGATGCGGAGACGTTTCCTTTTCATCCCCGCCCATGAAAACAACCTTTGCCGCGACCGACACCGTAAAATCGACGTGGTGTAAATTCCGGCGTCAAATTACCGAAATTTACGTCGTTCGCAAACAAGATGAGCGAGATCGGGCGCTTCTACGCCGCCGCCTCGGGGAAGGTCGGGTAGAGCTTTTGCGTACGCCCGAGCTGCTGCACCAAGCCAAGCACGCTGTCGATATAGGGCGTCGGCACCTCGACGACGCGGCCGAGTTCCTGCACGGCGGTCACGAGCGCGTCGATTTCGAGCGGCCGGCCGCGTTCGAGGTCTTGCAGCATCGATGTCTTATGCGCGCCGACCTTTGCCGCGCCGTTGATGCGGCGATCGACATCGACGCGGAACGAGACGCCGAGCTTTTCGCCAATGGCTTGGCCTTCGAGCATCATGTTGCGGGCGAGCAAGCGCGTGCCAGGGTCCGTCGCGACGAGGTCGAGCGTCGCGCGCGTCAAAGCCGAAATCGGATTGAAGCTGACATTGCCCCAGAGCTTGACCCAGATATCGTCGCGGATGTCGTCGAACAAACGGGGCTTGAGATTGCCGGTCGTGAAGGCATCGACGAGCTTTTGCAGCCGCGGGCTTTTCTCGCGATTGGGCTCGCCGAGGCCGAATTGGTCGCCATACGTATGCTGGATCACGCCGGGCGCGACGAGTTCGGTCGCGGGATAAACGGTGCAGCCGATGACCCGCTCCGGGCCGATCGCGTTCCATTGCCGGTCGCCGGGATCGACGCTCGCGAGACGCCGGTCCTTATGGGGACCTTCGAGCCCGTAAAAATACCACCACGGCACGCCGTTCTGGCCGGTGACGACGATCGTCTCGGGGCCGAGCAGCGGCTGCATCGCTTCGGCGTTTTCCCAGGCCTGATAGGCTTTAAGCGTGTTGATCACGCAATCCTGGGGGCCGAGTTCGCGCGGATCATGCGAGGCGGCGACCTCGACTTGCAAGGTCTCGTTGCCGATTTGCAGCTTGAGCCCGTCGGACTGAATCGCGGCGAGATGCGCGCCGCGCGCGATCAAGGACACGTCCGCGCCGCCGCGCTTCAGCATGACGGCCATATAGCCCCCGATGGCGCCGGCCCCGTAAATGCAAATTTTCATGTTCGAACCACCAGAAGGCGGGTTGTCCGCCGTGAGATTGAAAGTCGAAGGCGAACTCCCCGCCTCGGAAGGCGGAAAGCGGTTAGCCGCCGTGGGATTGAAGGGCCGCGACGCTGGCCAGACCCGACGTCTCCAACACCGGTTTCGGTTGGGTCCGGTTGATAAAGCCCAATCGCATCGGTTTCAATATGAAGATCGCGACGAAAGCCGCCGCCGCGTTCAGAAAAACCGCGACCATGAACACCGCGTACCAGCCCTGCGCCGCCGCGAGGATGCTCGCCCCCGGCACCAGCAACGCCGCCGTCCCCTTGGCCGTGTAGAGCATGCCCGCGTTGGTCGAGGCATATTCCGCTCCGAACGTGTCGCCACAGGTCGCGGGAAACAGGCTGTAGATTTCGCCGAAAACGCCAAAGAAGATTGCCGAAGCCAAGACGAAAACGACGGGATCGCGCCCCGCGAACGCAAGCAGCGTCAACATGATCGCGGCGATGCTGAAGGCCAGCCCCATCGTATGCTCGCGGCCGATCTTGTCGGACACAAAACCAAAGAAGGGACGGCCGAAGCCATCGAAAATGCGATCGAGCGAGATCGCGAAGGTCAGCGCCGCCATTTGAAAGCCGGCGAGGCTGACCGGCACGTTGGCAATGTTGAAATCCTTGGCGATCGGGGCAATTTGCGCCGCCGTCATCAGACCGCCCGCCGCGACCATGACGAAACATCCGTACATCGCCCAGAACACCGGCTGCCGGATCACGAACTTGGGCTGAAAATTCGCCGTCGTCTGCGGAATGGCGAGGCGCTTCTTGACGGCCTTCATCCGGTGCGTCGGCCGTTTGAGAAAAAACGACAGCGCGAGCACGAGAGCGCCTTGGCCGATGCCAAAGGTGAAGAACGCGTGCTCGTAGCCGCTCGATTTGATCATCGCGGCGATGGGCACGACGGTCAGCGCCGCGCCGGCCCCGAAACCCGCCGCCGTCGCGCCCGCCGCCAGACCGCGCCGGTCGGGAAACCATTTCAACGCATTGCCGACGCAGGTGCCGTAAATCGACCCCGCGCCGATCCCCGCGATCACGGCGGCGAAATAAAGCATGGGCAAGACCGTCGCCATCGCATCGATGACCCAGGCCAAGGTGATCATCGCGGCGCCGAACACGACCACGATCCGAGGGCCGTAGCGATCGACGAACCACGCCTCGACGGGCACGAGCCATGTTTCGGTGACGACGAAAATCGTAAAGGCGAGCTGGATCTCGCTCCGCGTCCAGCCATGCCGCGCGGCGATCGGATCGACGAACAGGGTCCAGCCATATTGCAAATTGGCGATCATCGCCATGCAGACGATGCCGATCACAAGCTGAATCCAACGCGTGCTCGCGGCCGGAGCCTCCGCAGCAAGAACCGCCTTCACCAAGCCTCACCTCCCCAAGAACCCGAACCAGCCTTCGACCGCGCCGCGTATTATCGTTTTATTTGTCACGTTTAGTTCGATTTCGCGCGTAAGAACATCGGACGAACGGCAGGGACGACCGGCGGCTTCACGCCGTGATCCAATCCGATCCCGCGTTCGCGGGAAAGGATTGGCAACGCGCGCGCTCGACGCTTTATTCCACGACCTGCCGCGGCTCGGCCGCGGGCCTCGGCGGGGCCGACAGCGCTCCGGATTCGTGGATCACCGCGATCGCCTTGGCATCGAGTCCCAGCACTTGCGCGAGGATTTCGTCGGTATGTTCGCCCAATAGCGGCGAGCGGGTGACCTCGGTCGCGCTATCCGACAATTTGATCGGATTGCCGACGGTCAGATAGGCGCCGCGCTTGGGATGGTCCACTTCGACGACGGTGCCCGTCGCCCGCAGCGCCGGTTCCTCCGCCAGTTCCTTCATCGACAAGATCGGGCCGCACGGAATATCGAGCGGATTGCAGATATCCATGACCTCGAATTTCGTCTTCGTCTTGGTCCAGCCCTCGATCGTATCGAAGATGAAGGTGAGCTTGTCGAGACGCGCCTCGGGCGTCGCGAATTCGGGATCGGTCTTCCACTCGGGCCGGCCGATCACGTCGCAGATCTTGGTCCAGACCGGCGCTTGCGTGATGAAATAAATATAGGCGTTGGGATCGTGCTCGTAGCCCTTGCACTTCAAGATCCAGCCGGGCTGGCCGCCGCCCGAGGCATTGCCCGCGCGCGGCACCGCGTCGCCAAACGGCTTGCCCTCGCCAAATTGCGGATATTCCTTCATTGGGCCGTGCGCCAGGCGCTGCTGGTCGCGAAGTTTGACCCGGCACAAGTTCAAGACGCCGTCTTGCATCGCGACCGTGACGCGCTGGCCGCGCCCCGTGTTTGTCCGCTGGAACAAAGCGGTGACGATCCCGAGCGCGAGATGGAGGCCCGAACCGGAATCGCCGATCTGCGCGCCCGTGACGAGCGGCGGCCCTTCCTCGAAACCGGTGGTCGAAGCCGCGCCGCCCGCGCATTGCGCGACATTCTCGTAGACCTTGCAATCCTCGTAAGGTCCGGGGCCAAACCCCTTGATCGAAGCGACGACCATCCGGGGGTTGAGCGCCTGAATTTTTTCCCAGGTGAAGCCCATCCGGTCGAGCACGCCGGGGCCGAAATTCTCGACGAGAACGTCGCAGGCCTTGATCAGCTCCTCCAACACCTGTTTACCGGTCTTGTGCTTGGTGTCGAGGGTGATCGACCGTTTGTTATGGTTCAACATCGTGAAATAAAGGCTGTCGACCTTCGGAATATCGCGCAATTGGCCACGGGTGATATCGCCCACGCCAGGCCGTTCGACCTTGATCACATCGGCGCCGAACCAGCCCAACAATTGCGTGCAAGTCGGTCCCGACTGCACATGCGTGAAATCGAGGATACGAACCCCCTCCAGCGCCTTACCCATCTCCAAACTCTCCCAATCACGTCATCTTGCTGGCCCGCCCGCTTCGCGAGGCCATTTCTCTTAAACCAACGACTAGAGCGCTTTCCTTGGGCGCGATCACCCAAGTGACAGAAATCGCTCTCTTTTAAGAAGTTAGAGCATGTCCTCGATCGAAAAAGTCTTCGACTTTTCCGGAACACGCTCTTGAGCGCTTTCCGCTTTGGCGGTGCTACCAGCGACGCGAAATCGCTCTCTTACCAAGAGGTTAATTCGTGTCCGCGAGAAACGCCACGGCCCCTACAGAGCCGGAGGATTTCGGTGGCGGCCGACGCTTATGGCGCGACCACGCTGACGGACTGCGGATTTGGTGGCATGCAAAGCGCTGGTATGTCAATCGATCACGTGCCAGATATCCGGGACGCCCCGGCTTGGGATAGCCATTCGCCGCGAAATCTCAATTTTATGAACAATACGAGGATAACATGACGCTTTGGGTCCGGTTCGAGCATGAGGGCAAGGCCGGTTTCGGCATTTTGGCGCAAGAGACGATCGCGGTTCATACCGGGTCGATGTTCGATTCGCCCCAAGCGACGGGGCTTTCCGTTCCGCTCTCGGCCGCGCGGCTGCTGCGTCCGACCGAGCCCACGAAGATGATCGCCCTTTGGAACAATTTCCATGCGCTCGCGGCAAAACTCAAATCGCCCGTGCCGGCCGAACCGCTCTATTTCATCAAAAATCCCGGTTCCTTCGCCGATCCCGGCGCGATCGTGCATCGTCCGGCCTCCTATGACGGGAAAGTCGTTTACGAAGGCGAATTGGGGATCGTGATCGGCAAAACCTGTCACAATGCCAGCGAGGACGAGGCCGCGGCCGCGATCTTCGGCTATACCTGCGTCAACGACATCACCGCCGCCGACATCATTTCGCGCGACGCGACATTCGCGCAATGGACGCGGGCCAAGGGCTTCGACGGATTCGGCCCCTTCGGTCCCGCCATCGCGACCGGGCTCGATCCCAGCACCCTCGCGGTCAAGACCTGGGTGAACGGCGAGGAACGCCAGAATTATCCCATCGCCGACATGGTGTTTCCCGCGGCCGCGCTCGTCGCCAAAATTTCGGCCGACATGACGCTGTTCCCTGGCGACATCGTCTCGTGCGGCACCTCGCTCGGCGTCGGCACGATGAAACTCGCGGAAAACACCGTCGAAATCGAAATCGAGGGGATCGGGATCTTGCATAACACGTTCGTCCAGACGAGCTGAGGCCGCGAAGTCTGGAAATCCCCGGCGATCCAGGAAAATTCGCCGCGTGAGCGCTGTATGCTCTCAATACCGCCGGCCTCGCGGCGAAGCCGCGGACCTTCCCATTGATCGCTTGGTGGCGAATGTGCTCCCGGAATTTCGCCTGTCAAGGATTGACCAGCGGAGCTGGCGGCCCTACGGGCCGTCCTTGACAGGCGAAATTCTGGGAGCAAGGGTCGGCCAAGCCATCAATGGATTTCCTCGCGCTTTCGCGCCAGGCCGCCGCCATTCCCCGGTCTCGCCCGGCAATTCCCTGCCCTGAACAGCGCCGCGCGTGCGCAAAAGCTCACCGGATAGGTTCCCATGTCTTTCCTCACCAGCACGTCTCTCCCCACGACGATGAAGCAAATCCATTTCGAGGGCGCTGGCGGCCCCGAGGTCATTCGCGTGGGCGACGCGCCGGTGCCCTCGCCGGGTCCCGGCAAGGTGCTGGTCGAGGTCGTCGCGGCTGGGGTCAACCGGCCCGATGTGATCCAGCGATCGGGCGGCTATCCGCCGCCGCCCGGCGAGAGCGACATCCCCGGCCTCGAAATCTCGGGCCGCGTCGTGGCGCTCGGCGAGGGGGTCACGGGCCTGGCGCTTGGCGCGGAGATCTGCGCGCTGGTCGGATCGGGCGGCTATGCCGAATATGCGCTCGCCGACGCCGCGCTGTGCTTGCCGGTTCCCCAGGCCGTCTCGCCGCGCGACGCGGGCGGTCTGCCCGAGACCTACTTCACCGTCTACGACAATGTGTTTTTGCGCGGCGGCCTGAAGGCCGGCGAAAAATTCCTGGTCCACGGCGGCTCGAGCGGGATCGGCTCGACGGCGATCCAGCTCGCCCATGCCTTCAGGGCCGAAGTGTTCACGACGGCGGGATCGGACGAGAAATGCGCGTTTTGCCTCGGCCTCGGCGCCGATCACGCCATTAATTACAAGACCCAGGATTTCGTCGAGGAGATCAAGCGGATCACCAAGAAGACCGGCGTCAATCTCATCCTCGACATGGTCGGCGGCACCTATCTCCCAAAAAACATCTCGATCATGGCGATGGAAGGCCGGCTCGTGCAGATCGCCTTTCTGCAATCCGGCATCATCGAAAAGCTCGATTTCCGCAATGTGATGATGCGGCGTCTCGTGCTGACCGGATCGACCCTGCGATCGCGGGCGCTGGCGCAGAAAGCGACCATCGCCGAGGGGTTGCGCGAAAAAATCTGGCCTCTGCTCGACGCGGGCACGGTCAAGCCGGTCATTCACGCGACGTTCCCGCTCGAAGCCGCGCGGCAAGCGCACGAGATGATGGAGGCCTCGACGCATCTCGGCAAAATCTTGCTTCTGACCGGCAAATAGGCCTGGCGCGGGACGGATCATTCCGCGAAAGCTGAACCACGGTCTGTGCGGTCGGGAGATAGGATGCTGATGCTCATTCGAATCTTGGCGCGAATCTTCCCGCGAATCTTGCTGCTCGTCATTCTGCTGGGGTTCGAAACGGCGCGCGTGTCGGCCACCGAGCGCGTGCTCACCCTGTCGTTCGGCGGCGAGCCGCGGCGGCTCACGGCGGCCGCGCTGCTCGCGAGACCCGATGTGGCGTCCCTCGCCGTGCCCGACGACGTCTCCTATCACCGGGCCATGACCTATCGCGCGGTGCCGCTGCTCGGATTGATCGAAGGGGCGGCGAGCGGCGGCCTCGATACGATCGAGGCGCGCGCGAGCGACGGGTTCGTCTCGCTGGTGCCGGCATCGCTCGTGAAAAAGGGCGCGTCGGGCGGTGCCGTGGCCTGGATCGCGGTCGAGGATCCCGCCGCGCCTTGGCCGAACCTGCCGGGGAAGGATAGCGGCGCGGGACCGTTCTACCTCGTGTGGACCCATCCCGAGCGCTCGAATATCGGCGCCGAGCAATGGCCCTACGCGCTCGAAGCGCTGACCGGCGTCGATGATCCCGTGCGCCGCTGGCCGCAACTGGCGGTGGATGCCGCGCTGCCCGAGGGTGCGCCCGAACGCCGCGGACAAGCGGCTTTCCTAAAAAATTGCATGCCGTGCCATATGTTGAACGGCGCCGGAAATGCCGAGGTCGGTCCCGATCTGGGCCGGCCGCTCAATGTCACCAAATATATGACGCCGTTTGGGATCAAAGCCGTGATCCGCGATCCCAAGGCCGTGCGAACATGGCCGCAACAACAGATGACCGGATTCGACAAGGCAAATCTTCCGGACGCCGACGTCGAAGCGATCATCGCCTTTTTGACGCACATGGCCTCCCGCTAGAGCGCTTTCCGATTTTTTACAATGGCTTAGAGCGCTCCGATGCCTGCAACTCTTTCGAAGAAAACGGGCTAAGGCGCGGGCCGCACCGACCAGGGACGATTTCATGGCAAGCCTCTTCAAGTCTTTCGCCTCGGCGATCCGCAAACAGGCCGGAGGCGCCCTCAAAGCCCTGCCGGAATGGCGCCCGTGGGACAAAGCCACGACGCCAGCCTTGCGCGACCATGGTCTGGATGCCGGCGTCGCTCAGCCCGAGCTCAAACGCGTCCGCGCGCCCCATCTCGTCCACCCCAAAGGCTTGCAACCGGTCGAGAATTTCGGCTCGAATCCGGGCGGGCTGGTCATGTATCTCTATACGCCGCCGCGCCCACGCCCGCGTTCCGCCCTCGTGGTGGTGCTTCATGGCTGCCAGCAGAATGCGAAAAGTTACGACAAAGGCTCGGGCTGGTCGAAATTGGCCGATCGCGGCGGCTTTCTCTTGCTGTATCCCGAACAACAACGCCGCAACAACGCCGGAACCTGTTTCAACTGGTTCGAGCCAGGCGATACGACACGCGACCACGGCGAAGCCTTTTCAATCCGCCAGATGATCGCCAACGCGGTCGCTTTTCATGGCGCCGATCCGAGCCGCGTTTTCATTTGCGGTCTGTCGGCGGGTGGCGCGATGACCAATGTCATGCTCGCTTGCTATCCCGAAGTCTTCGTGGCCGGCACGATCATCGCGGGCCTGCCCTATGGCGCCGCCAGTTCCACCAAGGAGGCCTTGGAAGCCATGTATAATGGCACCGTGAAGAGCGCCAAGGCGTGGGGCGATCTGGTTCGCGCCGCCGCGCATCACGAGGGGCGGTGGCCGAGGATCGCGGTTTGGCACGGGTCGCAGGATACGACGGTGAAACCCGTGAATGCCGGAGAGATCGTGAAGCAGTGGACCAACGTCCAAGGTCTCGGCGCCGCCGATCCCGTCGTTGAACAATCCGGTGCGATCACCACGCGGAGCTGGCGCGATTTCGGGGGGACCACGCGTCTTGCCGAATATATGGTCGCCGGAATGGGGCATGGCGCCCCGATCGACGGCCACGGCGGGGCGAACGACGGAACGCCCGGACCTTTTTTCCCGAGCATCGGTGTATGGTCTACTCTGCGCATCGCGCAGGACTGGGGTCTGTTCGACAAGAACGGCACGCCGGTGAAATCAGGCCGCTTCGCGTTGCCGACGTTCAGCGCCCGCCCGAGACATCTTTCCGAAAAGAGCGAACTTTGAGCGGGCGGCGCGGCGTTCCAGGCGGTCCCGCCATGGCGCGGATGAATTTTGTTCGGGATGGCGCGCCGCCACCTTGACCGGGGCGGTCAAGAAGCGACACAAAGCATGGGCTATCCAAATAGCTTTGCTGGACGTTTGCGCTGCCTCGTCGATATTCATTCTGAATGCAAGATTAACGTTACTATCCAACAGCCGAAATTATCTCGCCTGTGATGATAATACAGCAATAGCAACGGCATAATCGACGTGTTATCGAACCGCCAAATGGTTTCATGAACGCGGCGCGACGCGTGCGCGCGACGCTCGTCGGCGTCATCGTAACCTTAGCCACGAGAACGACAGCGGCCGATGAATTCCTCGCCCCGCGACAGGATTTGCAATGACCTTTAATGCTCTCGCCGGACAGCCCAATGCTCAAGCAGCATCGCCTGCGGTGGGCCGGGAATGGACCGCGGTGCAAGGCGTGGCGGTATTTCTCGTCTTTCTGCTGATCTCGATCATCCCGCTTTTGACGCATCCGTTGCCGCCGCTCGAGGACTACGCCAACCATGTCTCGCGGATGTATGTCATCGCCGATGGCGGTCGCACGCCCGCCCTGGCGAAATACTACGAGATCGACTGGGAGCTTTTGCCCAATCTGATGATGGATCTGGTGGTTCCGCAGATCGCCCGTTTCGTGAACGTCTATCTCGCCAGCCAGCTGTTCACCATCGCCACCTTCGTGCTGATCATGTCCGGCACGTTCGCGTTGAATCGGGCGTTGTTCAAGCGCTGGTCGGTTCTGCCGCTGATCGCGTTTCCATTGCTCTACAATTACGTGTTTCTCGTCGGCGTCATGAATTATTTCTTCGGCATCGGCCTCGCGCTTTGGGGCCTTGCCGCGTGGGTCGCGTTGCGCGAACGCCCCTGGCCCGCCCGCTATGTGATTTCCGCGCTGTTCGGCGTGGCTTTGTTTTTCTGCCACCTGTTTTCGCTCGGCGTTTACGGCTTGGGGTTGCTGGCCTTCGAACTCTGGTACGCCGTCTCGGTCGAGCGCTCGAGCGTTTGGCTCCGGGCCGTCCGCTTTTGTTGCGCGGGGCTTCCCTTTCTCCCTCTGATCCCGCTGCTGACCGGCAGTTCGACATGGAGCCATGCGCAGGATTGGGAATGGGATTCGCTCGGCAAGATCGACGGCTTGATCTATGCGGTCGAAACCTATTCCGACATCGTCGCCTTCGTGCTGACGGCTTGCGTCATTGTCGCCGCGATTTGGGCCGCCCGGCACAAAATCCTAAAATTCCATCCGTTCCTGTTTGCGCTCCTGGTCGTCGGCGGCGTGATCTACATGGCGATGCCTCGCGTTCTGTTCGCGAGCTATCTGGCCGACCAACGCCTGCCGATCGCCATCATCTTCATGGCCGTCGCCTGTTTCCGGATCGAATTGCGCCAGGAATTCATTCGCCGGTTGTTCCTGCTCGGAACGATGGCGCTGCTCGGCGCGCGCGTCGCCGAGGTCGATATCGCCTGGGCCAATTCGGCCGGCGAGACGCTCGAGATGAAGGAATCGATGCGCAAGATCCAGAAGGGCTCGAAAATTCTGGTCGCCTATACCGATTCCAACATGCCGAACGAAGTCCAGCATCTCGGCCTCGTCCATGCGGCCACGCTCGCGATCATGGAACGCTCGGCGCTGATCACCACGGCCTTCACCACGAAGGGCAAGCAGATCATGCATGTCCGGCCGGACTACCGGAAGCTCGTCGACACCGAGGACGGCACGCCGCCGACCATCAACGAGCTCGTGCTCGATTCGGTCGGCCGTAGCCCCGACGATTCGAGCTATTGGCACGATTGGATCAACAAATACGATTACGTCTATTTGCTCTTCACCGACGAAGACAGCGACAATCCCGCGCCGGACAAGTTGAAGACGCTCTACGAGGGCGAGAATTTTCAGCTCTACCACGTGATCCGCCCCGGCATGGACCCGAACGAGCTGAGCCCCGCCAAATCGGCCAAGCCGATCAAGCTTCCCGCCGCGCCGGTCAAGCCCGTTCCGGCGGAGATCGCGGCGGCGCCCGCGGCCGAACCGGCGGCGGCTCCGACGGCATCGCCGAAACCCTGATTCCACCGCGTCGGTTTTCGGTTTAGAGGCGGGCGCGCCGCCGCGACCCGGCATGACGACGGCGCCGCCGCGCGCGTCGAGCGGAAATACCGCGCCAGCGCCTTGACGCCGCGCCGCCGCTCGCGCACATGACCGCGTGATAAGGCTGAGCTGAAAAGGCGCCCTCATGACCGCGATTTCTCCCCTCGCTCCCGTTTCGTTTCCCGACATGCCCGAGATCGATGGGGTGCGTTTCGCGACGGGCGCCGCCGGCATCCGATACAAGGAGCGCACCGATGTGCTGCTCGCTCTGTTCGACAAGGGCACCAAGGTGGCCGGCGTTTTCACGACGTCGAAATGCCCGTCGGCGCCGGTGGAATGGTGCCGCGCCAAACTTGGTGGCGGCAAGGCCCGCGCGCTCGTCGTCAATTCTGGCAATGCCAATGCGTTCACCGGTAAAGCCGGCGCCGAAGCCACGGCTCTGACCGCCAAGCTCGCGGCGGCGGCGACGGGCGCGTCGCCGCGCGAGATTTTCATCGCCTCCACCGGCGTGATCGGCGAGCCGCTCGATGCCGGCAAGTTCGAAGGCGTGCTCGAAAAACTTAGCGTTGAAGCCACGCCGGGCCGCATCCTCGATGCCGCCAAGGCGATCATGACCACCGACACCTTTCCCAAGGTCGCGACGGCGACGGCGGATCTCGGCGGCGTGACGGTCACGATCACCGGCATCGCCAAGGGGGCCGGCATGATCGCGCCCGACATGGCGACGATGCTCTCGTTCATCTTCACCGACGCGCCGATCGCCGCGCCGGTCCTCCAGACCCTGCTCGGCAAGGGCGTGAAGGGCAGTTTCAATTCGATCACGGTCGATAGCGACACCTCGACATCCGACACGTTGCTGCTGTTTGCGACGGGAACCGCCGCCAAGCGCGGGGCGCCAAAAATCGACAGAGCCCAGGATCGGCGGCTCAAGGGCTTCAAGGCGGCGCTCGACGCGTTGTTGCTCGATCTCGCGCATCAAGTCGTGAAAGACGGCGAGGGCGCGCGCAAATTCATCGAGATCACCGTCGAGGGCGCGGCAAACACCAAGGCGGCGAAGCGGATCGCGCTCTCGATCGCCAATTCGCCGTTGGTCAAGACGGCGGTGGCGGGCGAGGACGCCAATTGGGGCCGCGTGGTGATGGCGGTCGGCAAGGCCGGAGAGAAGGCGGATCGCGACCGGCTCGCGATCTGGTTCGGCGGCGTCCGCGTCGCCCATAAGGGCCTGCGCGATCCCGCTTACGACGAGGCGCAAGTCTCCGCGCTGATGCGCGAGCCGCATGTGCCGATCAAGGTCGATCTCGGCCTCGGCAAGGGCGCGGCGACGGTCTGGACCTGCGATCTCACCAAGGAATATATCGCCATCAACGGCGATTACCGCTCTTGAGCCGCCTGCTCCTCGTCGTCGCGGTGGCGCTCGTCGACCCCGACGCACGCGTGCTCGTGGCCCAGCGCCCCGAGGGCAAGTCGCTCGCCGGCCTGTGGGAATTTCCGGGCGGAAAAGTCGAGCCGGGCGAGCGGCCGGAACAGGCGCTGATCCGCGAACTCGACGAGGAACTCGGCATCACGGTCGAGGAGGCCTGCCTCGCGCCCCTCACCTTCGCGAGCCACGCCTATCCCGAGATGCACCTGCTGATGCCGCTCTACATCTGCCGCCGCTGGACCGGCTTCGTCACCTCGCGCGAAGGCCAGGCCTTGCGCTGGCTGCGGGCCAAGGAGCTGCGCGACATCCCGATGCCCCCCGCCGACGCGCCGCTGATCCCGGCGTTGGAGGATTTGTTGGGGTAGGATTTATGATTTAAAAAATGTCGCGGCGCTCATTGAAGCCGGTGAGAAGCGAGCCCCGGATACCAGGAGGGTTCTTCAATGAAATTGAAACTGCCAGAGCCGGTTGCCGCGATCTACAAAGCCGTCGAAGAATTAGAGCTGGAATTCAAAAAATTCGGACGAAAATTCACTCCGGATGGCCATCTCGTCGGTTCCATCGGCGAAGTCATTGCCGCGAAAGCGTTAAATCTTAGGCTTTTGTCCCCCTCGCATCCCCGCCACGATGCCGAAGATGAGAATGGGAAGCGCGTCCAAATCAAGATGACAGCGGGAAAATCCGTCTCCCTCTACGACGATTGCGAACGCTTGGTTGTATTGAAGGTGGTCAATCCAGAGGAAGCGGAAATCGTTTACGATGGTCCTGGCGCGCCAGCATGGGCCGCCGCAGGCGACAAGCAAAAAAACGGGCAAAAAAAGATTAGTCTCTCTAAGCTCAAAACCCTGAATCCAAACGGAAACACAGAAAAAAACCGCTTCAATCCCCTCACATTGAGGAGGCGAAGCCGTCTCGAAATGCGAGGGACTCGTGAAGCTGGAGCATCGCAAACGCTCCCCGAGTCCCAGGGACCGCCCTCGCCCTTCGAGACGCGCGCCTCCGGCGGCTCCTCAGGGTGAGGGCTACTGGTTTGATTCCGAGCACGCCGTCGAGCCCTCACGCATATTGCGCGAGGCCGTGCCCGAACGACCAGTTCTCCTTCTGGACTTCCACGAGATTGATGAAGACGTTTTCGGGCCGCACGCCGGGATTTTCGGACAGCTTGGCGGCGATCGCGGCGAACAGCGCCTTTTTCTTCTCGACCGGACGCGTATTGCTGACGGTGATCTGGATCAGCAACAGATCGTCGTCGCGCGCGATGCCGAGATAGGTTTTGCCATAGGCGAAGGTTCCGGCCTCGTGCTCGCTGATCGTCATGAACCGGTCGTCCTCGGGAACATCGAAGGTCTCGCGCATCGCGAGATAGAGGCCGTCGAGCACGGCATCGCGATAGGCCTGCGATTTGCCCGCGCGCATCGCGACATGGGTGAGCGGCATGGTTTGTCTCTCGCTTGGTGAATAAGGGCGAAGGATAGGCCAAGAGGCCACGTCTGAAAATGCGACGATTTGGTATTTCAGTGATTGCGGATTGCAATCATCGAAATCACCGGCCCCCGTCATGCCCGGCCTCGTGCCGGGCATCCACGCCGGGACATCGCGGTTCCGATGCCAGAAGTTGCGGAGGGATCGCGGCGTGGATGGCCGGGACAAGCCCGGCCATGACTGGAAGGATTAAAAAATCAATGCCTTCCGCCCCTCGTCGCCGCCCATCAAGGCCGCGATGTTTCAGGGCTCCCCCCTTAAGCCCCGATCTCGGCGACGGGACTCGGCAAGGCGCGCCCGGCCGCTTCGAGGCTCGCCATGCCGCTTTTGACGGCGGCTTGGACTTTCTCGAAGGCGCGCACCTCGATCTGGCGCACGCGCTCGCGCGAAATATTGAACTCGTCGGACAGGTCTTCGAGCGTGATCGGATCGTCGGCGAGCCGGCGCGCCTCGAAGATCCGGCGTTCGCGCGGGTTGAGCACCGTCAAGGCCGCACTGAGCGCCCCGTGGCGGTTGTCGGCCTCCTCGCGGTCGACCAGCAGGTTCTCCTGGCTGGCGCCCCCGTCGACGAGCCAATCCTGCCATTCGCCCTCGCCCTCCTCGCGCAACGGCGCGTTGAGCGAGGCATCGCCCGACATCCGGCGGTTCATGTCGATCACGTCTTGCTGACTCACGCCGAGACGCGTCGCGATGATTTCGACCTGATCGGGGCGCAGATCGCCTTCCTCGAGCGCCGAGATCTGGCTCTTCGCCTTGCGCAGGTTGAAGAACAGTTTCTTCTGGCTCGCGGTGGTGCCCATTTTGACGAGTGACCAGGACCGCAGGATATATTCCTGGATCGAGGCGCGAATCCACCACATCGCATAAGTCGCGAGGCGGAAGCCCTTGTCGGGCTCGAACCGCTTGACCGCCTGCATCAGGCCAACATTGCCCTCGGAAATCACTTCGCCGATCGGCAGGCCGTAGCCGCGATAGCCCATCGCGATCTTGGCGACGAGGCGCAAATGCGAGGTCACGAGCCGGTGGGCGGCATCGGGATCCTCGTGCTCGCGCCAGCGCTTGGCGAGCATATATTCCTCTTCCGGCTGCAACATCGGAAAGCGGCGAATCTCGTTGAGATAACGAGACAGCCCGCTTTCGCCGGAAATCATTGGTAAGGCAGCAGCCATAACGAACCTCCTGAGGAGCCCCCTCTCGCGGCGGGCTCCGGCGCGGCCACGTTGACTCCCGAGTCACGAACCGACTCGAAAACGTGAGCTCCGCTGCGGGTAGAATAAGACTGTTTCGCAGCAACGCGACATTACAAATTAGCAACCCTTCGCCAGGCTCGACAAAACGGGCCTCCGATCTCTCCCAACAAGGCCTAGAGCCAGAAGTTGCATCGCGGCGGTCGCGCCGGGACTTGCGCGAAATCGCCGCACCACGAGACCGGGTTGGATTTTTCCGTCCCGCGCGAGGGTTATCGGCAATCTGAATCCTCTGCTCCCGCTTTGTCCACGGCCGGCCGAACGGCCCCCCGGCGAATGCCGGAGGCGCGAGCGCTTGGCGCACCCGAGACGCTGCTGCATATCTATCATGCACAATTAAACGACCCGGCTCATCCGGGCAGCTTAAGGTTGGAACATGACTCTCCAGGGCGCGCTCGCAAGGGAGCGGACCACGACGACCAAGACCGCTCTCAATCGCAACCAGATCGTCGGCTTCTGGAGCGCATGGGGCGGCTGGATGCTCGATGGCATGGATTCCGTGATCTATGCGCTCGTGCTGGCCCCGGCCTTGACCGAGCTCTTGCCGAAATCAGGCATTGCGGCGAGCCCGCAAGCGATCGGGACCTATGGTTCGATTCTGTTCGCGGTCTTTCTCGTCGGCTGGGGCTGTTCGTTCATCTGGGGGCCGATCGCCGACAAGTTCGGGCGCACCAAGACGCTCGCGGCCACGATCCTGGTCTATGCCGTCTTCACCGGCGCGGCCTATTTCGCCGACAATGTCTGGCAGCTCGGCCTGTTCCGGTTTCTGGCGGGAATCGGGATCGGCGGCGAATGGGCCATGGCCGGCACCTATGTCGCCGAGGCCTGGCCCGAGGATCGCCGCAAAATGGGCGCCGGTTATCTGCAGACGGGCTATTACGCGGGCTTCTTCGCGGCGGCGGCGCTCAACTTCACGATCGGCGCGCATTACGGCTGGCGCGCGATGTTCCTGTGCGGCCTGTTCCCGGTGGTCGTGTCGATTTTCACGCTGCTGCGGGTCAAGGAACCCGAGCTTTTCGTCAAGGCGGGGCATGCCGCGCGCCATCCGATCGCCGAGATTTTCGGCCCGGTCTATCTCAAACGCACCTTGGTCAATTCGACGCTGCTGACGGTCGCGATCATCGGCCTCTGGGCCGGCGCGGTCTATGAACCGGCCGCCGTGACCCTTCTGGCGAAGAAAGCCGGCATGGACGCGCCAGCGGCCGCCAAAATGGTCTCGGTCGCCACCGCGGTTCTCTCCATCGGAACGATTCTGGGCTGCCTGGCGCTGCCCCATATCGCCGAAGCGATCGGCCGCAAGCTCACGCTCGCGATCTATTTCGTGATCATGCTGGTGACGATCCCGCTCGCCTTCGGCTGGGCCTTCTATCTCGACAACGGCCTCGTGCCTTTCATCGTCACTTTGTTCTTCCTTGGCTTTGGCGGCGGCAATTTCGCCGTGTTCAGC
>JARLIW010000137.1 GCA_031291515.1 Beijerinckiaceae bacterium
CACCTTGTCGCGCCAAGCCGGGGCCCCCAGTTTGAAGCAGCAGGCCGACGCGCGCGAAAAGCAGACGATTTCGAATGTCGAAAGCGATCCGCTCGTGCAAAGCGTGCTCGCCCGGTTTCCCGGCGCCAAAGTCGTCGCGGTTCGCCAGCCCGAAGAGGTGGCGCCGCCGCCGGCGATTAGTGCCAATGTGCCCGCGGGCGACGGCGGCGAGGATATCGCCTTCGATCATATGATCGAGATCGACGACGATTTTTAGCGCCCTTTCGAGAAACGGAGTTTACCGCCATGAAAGACCTGATGGGACTGATGAAATCGGCCCAGGCCATGCAGGCCAAGATGCAAGACATGCAGGCCGAATTGGAGCGCGTCGAGGTCGAGGGGCAGTCCGGCGGCGGGTTGGTGCGCGTGACGCTCACCGCCAAGGGCCAGATGAAGGGCATTGCCATCGACGCGTCGCTGTTCAACCCGGACGAGGCGGAAATCTTGGAGGATTTGATCGTCACGGCGCATGAGGACGCGCGCAAGAAGGCCGAGCGCCTGATGGAAGACAAGATGCGCGACGTGACGGCCGGTCTGCCGCTGCCACCCGGAATGAAGCTGCCGTTCTGATGCGGATTTCGAGGGCCGCGGTGTAATGGCGAACCCGATCGCCGGGCCGGAAATCGAGCGGCTCATTCAATTGCTGGCGCGGCTGCCTGGTCTCGGGCCGCGATCGGCGCGGCGCGCGGCTTTGCATCTGTTGCGCAAGCGCGAGGAGCTGTTGGCGCCGCTCGCCGATGCGATGGCCGTCGCGCGCGAAAAAATTGTGATCTGCGAGGTCTGCGGCAATGCCGATACCTGCCAGCCTTGCACGATCTGCCGCGATCCGAGCCGCGATCCCGGCCTGCTGATCGTGGTCGAAACCGTCGGCGATCTGTGGGCGCTCGAACGCGCCGCTGCCGTGCGCGCGAAATATCACGTGCTCGGCGGCACCCTCTCGCCGCTCGACGGTGTCGGCCCGAAGGAGCTGAACCTGTCGAGCCTCGTCGCGCGCTGCGTCGAGGATGGCGTGACGGAGGTGATTCTCGCGGTGAACGCCACCGTCGACGGTCAGACCACCGCGCATTACGTGACCGATCTGCAGTCTCACCGCGGGATCAAGACGACGCGGCTGGCCCACGGCGTGCCCGTCGGCGGCGAGCTCGATTATCTCGACGAAGGCACGCTCGCGGCGGCGCTCCGGAGCCGGACGGATTTTTGAAATAGTTCGAACTTCGTAGGAATTGGCGCCAACGCTTCAGTCCCCTCACATTGAGGAGGCTTCGTCTCGTCATTTACGGGGGAGATTCCGGGACGCGGAAGACGAAGCCGTCTCGAAATGCGAGGGCTTCACCGGGCCGGGATCCTCATCGCTCGCGTGATCGAGGGACCGCCCTCGTGCTTCGAGACGGCACGCTATCGCGGCCTCCTCAGCATGAGGGCTCCTGGAAACACATCTATTCCGCCGCCTTCACGAACCCGCCCGGCAGCGCCTTCGCCTCGACCTCGGTGAAATCCATCGCGTCGATCCGTTCGCCACGCTTCAACACTTTTTCGGCCGAGGTCATCGCGCCCGTGACATCCTCGCCGACCTGACGGAAATGGGTGCCCAGTTTGCCGATCCGGTCGTGCAGGCGGCCGACGTCGGTGATCAGCAGGCGCACTTCGTTTTGGATCGCATGGGCCTGTTCGCGCACGCGCGCGTCGCGCACGATCGCTTGCATGACTTGCACGGCCATCATCAGCAGCGAGGGCGAGACGATGATGAGCCGGGCCTTATGCGCCTTAGCGACGATATCCTCGAAATTCTCGTTGATCTCGGCATAGAGCGATTCCGACGGCACGAACAGCATCGCGATATCCTGGGTCTCGCCCGGCAGGAAGTAACGCTCGGCGATATCCTTGATATGTTTGCCGACGTCGTTGCGCACGCGCGTCATCGCGGCTTTCATCGCTTCGTCGTTGTCCGCCGCCTTGAGCGCCGAAAAGGATTCGAGCGGGAATTTCGCATCGACGACCATCATCCGGGGATCGCCGGGCAGGCGGATGACGCAATCGGGCCGCATGCGGTTCGAGAGGGTCGGCTGAAACTCATAGGCCGAGGAGGGCAAGGCGTCGCGGATGATCGCCTCCATCCGGCCCTGGCCGAAGGCGCCGCGCGCTTGCTTGTTGGCGAGAATATCCTTGAGCCCGATGACCTCTTCGGTCAGCCCGGCCAAGCGGTTTTGCGCGGCGTCGATCACGGCGAGACGCTCGTTGAGCTTGGTCAGGTTTTCCGTCGTGGATTTCGACGAGGATTCGAGGCCCTGGCCGAGGCGATGGCCGACCGCGTCGAGACGCTCCGAGACGAGCCGCGCCAAATCCGCCTGACGCGTGCCGAACACTTCCGCCACCGTTTGCATCCGCCCGGTCAGTTCCGCCGAGGAGCGCGCCAGGGCCGCCATTTTGACGTCGAGATCGCGCTGGCGGGCCTCGGCCTCCTCCATCTCGTCGCGTCGCGCGCGCGCGACCCGCGCCAGCATGACGATCAGTGCGAGAACGAGCAGCGCCATGACGCTCGCGCCCGCGAGCAGCAGATGCAGCGGGGTGACCTTGAGGCCGTCGAGGAGGAAGAGAGTCGTGTCCATGGAGGGATCTTACGCGATTCCCTCCCAGATGTGAACGAATGCGGAACGAAAATCTGGGGATGAATTAGGTCTGGGTGCCCCGCCAAGCGGCCCAATCCACGGTCTCGGAGGAAACGACCTCGATCGTCAGGCTGGGATCGCGGTTTTCGAGTAAAACCACGGCATTCAGGCAGGCATGGCGCGCATTCGGCACGATCAAGGCATCATAGCCGAGAAATTGCACGGCCGCCGCCACCGCATGGGTCGATGCATAATCGTAGTTCTTATATCTGGCCGTATCGATCCCGAGCCTTTCGAGCGTGGCGAGGTCCGGCAGGTGCATGGCGCGTTCCGCGTGCAGGCTCAAAGCGTGGATCGTCTGGACCATCTTGCTGGGCCAGACGGGTTCGAGCGCGAGGCGATGGCCGATTTCGGCGAGAGCCCCGTCTTTTTCCAGGCTGGTATAGAGCACCTCGAATTCTCCGGGCGGACTCCAACGCCCATCGGCGGTGGAGCCGCGCAAGGGCGGACGGCCATTTCGCGTGATGCGCCAGGCCGTGGCTTGAAACGATTTGGCTCCGATCGCTTCGAGGGCGTCGAGGAGATCCTTGTCGTGAACCCGGCGCCCTCGATCGCTCATGTCAGGTGAAGGTTCCCTGATCCAGGCTTTCGATCACCCCCAAAACCTCGTCTGTCCGGCCGTCGTGGATGAGGTCCATCGCGCGTTCGCCATTCAGCAGCCGGTGCTTGGAATAAAGCCAAACGCGCGTTTCGTCGGCGGTGTAAAATTCCGAAAGGCGGTCGACGACATAGCGGAGATCGGAAATGATGAGCTGCGTCTTGGGATGTGGCAGAGCCGTGCCCGAGGTCCAGCGCGAGACG
>JARLIW010000138.1 GCA_031291515.1 Beijerinckiaceae bacterium
ACGGGCGTCGCGGCGTCGGAGCTTCCGGTGACCGGCGCGCGCGTGCTCGCCTTCGCGCTCGCCTTTGCCGGCACGTCGGCGATGTGGTGGCTTTATTTCGATACCGGCGCCGAGGCCGGCAGCGCGCGCATTTCGGAATCGGACGATCCCGGCCGTCTTGCGCGACTCGCCTATACCTATCTGCATCTCGTGATCGTGGCGGGCATTATCAGCGGCGCGGCGGGCAACGAATTGCTGCTCGCCCATCCGCTCGATGTCGGCGAGCCGCAAGCCTGGACGACGCTGCTCGGCGGGCCGCTGCTGTTTCTGCTCGGCGCGCTCGCGTTCAAATGGGCGGCCAAGGGCTGGCCGCCTTTGTCACATCTCGCGGGGATCGCGGGCCTCGGCGGCCTCGCCGCGCTCGAAATCTTCGCGCATCCGCTCGAAGAGCTGAAACTCAGCGCCGCCACCACCGCGATCCTCATCCTCACCGCCGCTTGGGAGAGCCTATCGCTGCGCGGCGTTTTCCGGCGCGGGCTCTAATTCGCGAGGCCCGCGAAATGCTCGGCGAGCGGGCCGAGCGCCAGCACGGGGAAGAAGGTCAGCGCGCCGAACAGCACGACGGTCGCGACGATTAGAAAGACGAACAGCGGCCGGTCGGTCGGCAAGGTGCCCGGCGACACCGGGATTTTCATCTTGGCGGCCAGCGATCCCGCGATCGCGAGCACCGGGACGATCACGAGATAGCGTCCGCACAGCATCGCGAGAGCCAAGGTCAGGTTGAAGAACGGCGTGTTGGCGTTCAAGCCGGCAAAGGCGCTGCCATTGGTCGCGGCGGCCGACGTATAGGCGTACAGCAGCTCCGAAAACCCATGCGCGCCGGGATTGGCCCGACCTTCGAGCCCCGCGGGAAGGACGGCCGCGACGGAGGTCAGAGCCAGGACGACGGCGGGAACGACGAGAAGCGCCACCATCGCCATTTTGATCTCGGCGGATTCGATCTTCTTGCCGAGATATTCGGGCGTGCGGCCGACCATCAGGCCGGCGATGAAGACGGCGACGATGGCATAGAGCAGCATTCCGAACAGGCCCGAGCCGGGACCGCCGACGATCACCTCGTCCATCATCATATTGGCCATCAGCATTCCGCCGCCGAGCGGCGTGAAGCTGTCGTGCATCGCATTGACGGCGCCGTCCGACGCGGTCGTCGTGGCGTTGGCGAATAGAGCGGAGCCGGCGACGCCGAAGCGGATTTCCTTGCCTTCGAGATTGCCGCTCGCCCGATCGACCCCAAATTGGGCGAAATGCGGATTGCCCGACGATTCCGCCGCGTAAACGACGCAAAGGCCCACCGCGAACAGCAGCGCCATCGCGCCAAATAGGCTCCAGCCTTGTCGTTCGTTTCCAGCCATTCGCCCGAACGTGTTGGTGAGAGCGGCGCCGATCAGAAGAATCAGCAAAATCTCGACGAGATTGCCGACCCCAGTCGGGTTTTCGAACGGATGCGCCGAATTGGCGTTGAAAAAGCCGCCGCCGTCGCCGCTCAGCAGCTTGATCGCCTCCTGCGAGGCAACCGGCCCACGCGCGATCGTCTGCGCGGCGCCTTCCAATGTGCCGGCCTCGACGGAACCCGCGAGCGTCTGCGGAACGCCCTGCCATGCCAGAAACAAAGCGCCGACGAACGCGATCGGCAGCAGGATATAGAGCGTCGCGCGGGTCACGTCGGCCCAGGCGTTTCCGACGGTGTCGAACCCATGGCGGGCGAAGCCGCGCGCCATCGCGATCGCCACCGCCATCCCCGTCGCCGCCGAGAGGAAGGACTGCGCCGTGATCCCAGCCATCTGGCTGAAATAACTCAGCGCCGTTTCGCCCGCATAGGCCTGCCAACTCGTGTTGGTGACGAAACTGACCGCCGTGTTCAGCGCGAGGTCCGGCGCCATCGCGCCGAATTTTTGCGGATTGAGCGGCAGCCAGCCCTGGAGCAGCAGGATCGCGAAGAGCAGAACCAAGCCGGCCAAATTGAACACGAGCAGAGCGGCGGCATAGCCGAGCCAATCCTGCTCCGCCGAGGGGTCGATTCCGGCGAGCCGAAACAGCGAACGTTCGAGCCATCCCAGGCCCCGAATCGACGCGCATTTGCCGGAGAAGACAAAAGCCATATAGCCGCCGAGCGGCCGGATCGTCGCCAAAACGAACAGCGCGAAGAGAGCGATCAAAAGCCAACCCCGCGGCGTCATCGGCGATCCGCCCGAACCGCCAAAGCCCAAGCGCACGCGAGGACCGCCCGCCACATGTCCGTCAAATGAGCGCTCTCCATGTCGAACCTCGGGTGTCTCGAATGGGCGGCAATGCCGACATGGATCGGGGCGGAGCGAGCGTAACGCGGTAAGAATGCGCAAAATCGTCTTGCGGCGGCCATTAAGGCCCTTATCACCGGGCCCCATAAGGAAACAATACTTGTTTAGGCTCAAAGTTCTAGGGAAAATATAAGCGCTCGGCGGATTGGAGTTGTCGCTCCCGGCCGCTATCTCCCCGAACCGGGAGAGGAGCAAAGCGGGCCCGAGCGCGCGCCCGCTAACTCACCCGATCGCACGAGGGCGTCGCTGTTTGGGCAAAGCCGTCAGAAGCAGATCGGCGATAGCGGGATAATCGGGTGTTTTGGGAATGGCGACATCGAAGCTGAAATTCTCGGTGGAATCATCGGTCGAGAAGCCGAGGCGACCGAGACGGGCGATCGCCTCGGGCGTCGGGCGGGCGGTTCGCGGCGCGCCGACCTTATCGAAATAGACTCCCGACGCCGCTTCGCAGAGCATCCGCGTATTGATGTCGTGGAAAACGCATTGGACGTCGGCCCAGCGCGGCGAAGGGAGCGTCACGATGAGAAAGCGGTCGCGATCATCGACAGGATCGCCAAAGTCGTGGACGCGCTGAAGACGGTCGATCAGGGGCAGCGATACACCGCGAGCAGGTCGCGAAGATCGCTTGGCCGATCCGCCGCGCGGGCGGTCGAAGCGGCGAACAGGACAGCGATGATCAGTATTCGCGTGAACATAACTCGCCCAGAGCGCGGGTTGCGTCTCACGACAGCCACACCCGCGCCCAATTCACGAGCTCATGGATAAGCTTGCGAAAAGCGGAAGTTGGCCGTCGCGCCTTGTATGGCCCCGTCGCGGCGGGCTAGAACGTTTCGCTGGAGGTGCACATGTCCCATCCCGCTCTCAAATCCCGCAATGTCGCCGTGATCACCGGCGGCGCTTCGGGCATCGGCTTGGCCGCCGCCAAGCGGTTCCTGAGCCTCGGCCTTCGCGTCGCCATCGCCGATCTGCCGGGCGAACGGCTCGGCGCGGCGGAACGCGAGCTCGGCGCGCTCGGCGTCGCGCTCGCGGTCGCCGCCGACATCAGCCGCAAGGACGAGATCGTCCGGCTCGAAACCATCGTGCGGGACCAGCTCGGCCCCGTCGACGTCTTGATGAACAACGCGGGCATTCAGCCCGGCACGGACGTGTTCGGGCCGGACGACGTCTGGAGCGCGATCCTCGACACCAATCTGCTCGGCGTCATCCACGGCACGCAAATCTTCGGGCCGGGCATGGTCGCGCGCGGCGAGCCGGGGCTGATCATCAATACCGGATCGAAACAGGGCATCACGACGCCGCCCGGCAATCCCGCCTATAATGTCGCCAAGGCCGGCGTCAAAGCCTATACCGAGGCGCTGCAACACCGGCTCCGCAACACGCCGAACTGCCAGACCAGCGCGCATCTGCTGATCCCCGGTTTCGTCTTCACTGGTTTGACCGCCAACGGTCGCGTGGAAAAGCCCGCCGCCGCCTGGACGCCCGAGCAGACCGTCGATTTCATGCTCGAAAGCCTCGAACGCGGCGATTTCTACATCCTCTGCCCCGACAACGACGTGCCGCGCGCCTTGGACGAAAAACGCATCCTCTGGGCCGCCGGCGACATCGTCGAAAACCGCCCGCCGCTGTCGCGCTGGCACAAGGATTACGCCGGGGCGTTCGAGAGGTTTGCCAAAGCGTAGCGCCGCCGAACACTCTCACAAGAGGACTTAGGACATGAAAGGTTACTGGATCGCGCGTTTCGATGTCGCCGACCCCGAGGCGCACAAACGATATGCGGAGGCCGCGAAGCCCGCCTTCGAGGCGGCGGGCGCCAAGTTTCTGGCGCGCGGCGGGGCCGCGTTCGCGGCCGAAGGCCAGGCCCGGGCGCGCAACGTGGTGATCGAATTTCCATCGTACCAGGCGGCCGTGGATTGCTACAATTCACCGGTCTATCGGAATGCGGCCAAGCATCGGGAGGGGCTCAGCATCGGCGAGATCGTCATCGTCGAGGGACTTTAAGCGTCGCGCCCGCCGCCTTTGCCAACCGCCGCCCGCTCGACTAAACCTTTCCGGCCCCACCGGAGACGCCCCCCTTGCCTCAGTCGCCCCCCACCCCCGCCCGCATTGGCGTCGTCACCGCCTCCGACCGGGCAAGCGCGGGCGTTTACCAGGACGAGAGCGGGCCGGCGATCGAGGCCTATCTCGCGCGCGTGCTGACCACGCCCTTCGTCACCCTGCGCCGGATCATCCCCGACGGGTTCGAGAGCGTGCGCGACACGCTGATCGATCTCGCCGACAATGAGCATTGCGACCTCATCCTGACGACGGGCGGCACCGGCCCAAGCCCGCGCGATCTGACCCCCGAGGCGACGCTGGCCGCCGCGCCGCGCGAATTTCCCGGTTTCGGCGAGCTGATGCGGCAGGTGAGCCTGCGCCAGGTTCCCACCGCCATTCTCTCGCGCCAGATCGCGGCGCAGCGCGGCGCCTGCCTCATTATTAATCTGCCGGGCAAGCCGGCCTCGATCGCCGTCTGTCTCGACGCCGTCTTTCCCGCGGTGCCCTATTGCCTCGATCTGATCGGCGCGGCCCGGATCGAGACCGACCCCGCCGTGCTCGCGAGCTTCCGGCCGAAGGGCTAGGGCTGCGCTGTCATTCCGGGTCGCCGGAGGCGAGCCCGGAATCCAGGACAACGTGGATGCCGGAAGAATTGGACCGTCCGGCAGCCGGATCCTTCGAATGTCCTGGATCAATCACGTTGTCCTGGGTTCCGGTCTCTCGCCTCCGGCTCGCCCCGGAATGACATCCCGGTCCTCCAACGCTCTCGCGCTCATTCGCCCATAATCCGAGCCTCGCGGACATAGCCGTAGGCGCCCTTGCCGGGCCAAGCTCGTCCGTCGGGATAGCGCAATTCGATTCCGGCGAGGTCCTTCTCGTCGGCCAGGCGCAGATTGACGCCCATCTGGCTGTTCCCGAACCTTGCGACGGCGCTTGGCGTCAAAATAAAATGCGTCGTGGAACCGCAATTTTCACAGAAATGCACTTCCGCGGCCGGGTCGTCCTTGTCGTCGCGGCGATATCCCTTCGTCGGTCCCACGACGCTGACGTCCGAGGGATGGAAATAGGCCCAGCGGGCGCCCGACTTGCTGCAAAGCGTGCAGTTGCACTCGTTGGCGAAGTCTGGTCGCTTTGGGATTTCGATGTGGACGTGGCCGCAGAGGCAAGAGAGCTTCAACATTCCCAAGATCATATCAGGAGAGCCGTTCGCCGGGTAGAGGCGGTTCGATTTCGGCGGTCAACTATTTTGAGATCGGTCGCGCGGGCGACCAGGCGCCGGCCTATCGCCAGGAGGCGGCGAGCCCCCGAAAACAGCGAAGGCGCACGGACAGCCGTCGATGGCTTGGTTGACCCGTGCTGCCAGAAGCGCCATCCGCCGCGCGAATGTTTCGCCAACCGAAACCGTAAAACCACAGTCCGCCTGCTTCATAGGCACGATCGTTGCCTGCGACGGCATACCGGCCTATGGGTGGGGCGCGGCATCCGCCGGCCAGACCCGCGCTCAAATTGGATGCGTTTCATTGACCATTTCAGCCGCGATCTACCA
>JARLIW010000139.1 GCA_031291515.1 Beijerinckiaceae bacterium
CGTGAGTCTCGAGGACGACTTTGTCCAGCTCTTCATCGAACTCATGTGTGGTGGAACGTGCGGCGAACCCTTACCCTCCGAGCCGCGCCCGGGGACGTCGATCGATCGCCAATTTGCCCGTTCGGCGCTCAACCTGCTTGCCGCGGTCTTCGAAAAAGAATGCGCGATTTTCCATTTGGGCGCGATCACATTCGGTCAGATCGAGACCAAGCTCGATCCGCTCGTCCTCGGCAACCGCTTGTCGAAAGTCACCGTGGTGACTCTAGCGCTTGAATGCCGCGCCGTCCGTGCCACCCTGCGTGCCGCGCTACCTTCCGCGATTGTCGATCGACTTAAGCTCGATGCGCTACCGGCGTCATCGGCGGCCGACTCGCGCGATCCCCTTTGGACCGAACATTTTCAATCGGAGATCGGGCGCGCGATGGTCAAGTTGGACGCCTATCTCGACGCCGATAGTCTCCGGCTTGGGGATGTCGCGGACTTGAAAATTGGTCAGACTCTGCTCCTTCCAAGAATGGTTTCCAGCCGCTGCGAGCTTCGAAGCGACAAGAAACTTCTGTTCCGTTGCGAGTTGGGGCAGACCGACGGTCGGTATTCCGTTCGTATTTCCGAGACGTCGCCAGAGGCCCAAGGCGCTGGCTCGGCGTCGCCAAACGTCTCGAAGCTTTTCGAATAAACCCGAAGTTTTCGCCCGAATATGAGGCTGTACCCATGTCCGATGTTTCTTCCGAATTTGATGGCGAACTTTCTTCCGCCGCTGTTGCGGCTGGCGCCGGGGCAACGCCCCGGAACCTCGAATCGATCATGCGCATCCCTGTCGGCGTTCAGGTCATGCTCGGCTCGACGGTGATGCCCGTCGCCGATCTCATGAAACTTGCCAAGGGCGCGATCGTCCCGCTTGACCACGGAATTGGCGAGCCGGTCGACGTTCTCGTGAATGGACGGGTCGTTGCCCGGGGCGAAATGGTCGTTCTCGACGACGATCCGTCCCGGCTCGGCGTCAGATTGACCGAAATCGTTGGTTCGACAAGCCACCTCGCGTGAATAGGCAAGATCGATGATCGACGCAACGTACGACATGGACCGAGTCTATCGCCCGCTTCTCGGTCCCGAAAAGGTCGCGGCGCTTCTTCTTGTGATGGGCAAGCCTCTCGCAAGCAAGTTGCTCGGGCATTTCGACGCCGCCGAACTCAAGATCATCACGCGTTCCGCGGCCGAACTCGGCTCCGTGCCGATCGACGTGTTGGAAGAGCTTGTCGAAGAATTCGCCGGTGATTTTTCGAAGGAAATGGAGCTTCGAGGAACAGCGGACCAGGCCGAGGGCCTGCTCGCGGGGGCTCTGCCGCCCGATCAAGTCGCCGATATCATGTCGGACGTCTTGGGGAATTCGAACAAATCCATCTGGGAGAAAATCTCCTTGGTTCCGCCTCAGCAGATCGCCGAACACTTGCTCGCGCAGCATCCGCAAGTCATTGCGCTCAGCCTCTCAAAAGTCGACGCGGGCTGCGCCGCCGAAGTGATGGCCTTGTTGCCGCGCCAAGTTCGAAATGAAACCATGCGCCGTCTCTTGAGCCTGCGCATTCTCAGCGACCCGCCGATCCGTTTGATCGAGGTCAGGCTCCATGACGATCTCATCGTCAATCCGCCGCGGCCCGCTGGAGCCACGGCGAACAAGATGGCGGATATCATCAACAAGATGGCGCCGGAGCATATGCAGGAAATGTTGGCCGCGCTCGAAGCCGACCGGCCCGAAGATGCCGAAGTGCTTCGCTCGAAGCTCTTCTCGTTCGACGACCTCGTCAAGCTGCCGCAGAAGACACGGCAAGTGCTGTTCGAAAAGGTCCCAAGCGAAAGAATCGTTCTCGCGCTTCTCGGGACCGAGGAAGAGTTCTGCGCCAATGTTCTCTCGTCGCTGACGGCCCGCGCCAGACGTTTGGTCGAAAATGAAATGAGCAGTTTTGGGGATGCGCCTCAGAAGGAAGTCACCGCCGCGCGGCGGGCAATCGTCGCGATGCTGCTTGAGATGGCGGAGCGCGGCGAGGTCGAGCTGCGCGCGGCCTCGGATGACGATTGAAAGGGCGGTTAGTAGCTCATGAGCGATACTTCGAGCGAGGACAAAACAGAAGAAGCAACAGACAAGAAAGTTAGTGACGCGAGGGAACAGGGAAACCTTCCTCACTCGCGCGAGGCCTCCGTGTTCTTTTCGCTGGGCTCCACGCTAATTATTGTCTCGCTTGTTCTGAAAGAGAATATTAAACCTCTCGTCGAAGCGATGACGCATGTCTTTGCGCGGCCGGACCTCTATCCACTCAATACGCCGGCCGACGTCATGTCTCTCCTCAACGTCATGGTGAGCGCCGCGGCGGTTTTCATGATTCCGATGGTCACGATCCTCATGGTGTCGGGCCTCGTCGCATCCTTCGTCCAAGGCGTGCCCCAGGTGTCGTTCAGCCGTATCGCGCCGAAATTCTCAAAGATCTCGCCGGTCGCCGGGCTGAAGCGGATGTTCAGCATGGACGGGTTGATTCAGTTCCTCAAGAACCTCGCCAAGCTCGTCCTGGTCGCCTTGGTTTCTTATATGGTTCTTCGCGGTGATTTCGAATCGCTGGTTCAGACCATCTATATCGATCCGTCGAAGATTGGCCCGATCATCTTGGACATGATCGCGCGCCTGCTCTCGGGCTGCTGCGTCGCTTATGCGCTTTTGACCGCGGCGGACGTCCTTTGGACGAGGGTCAAGTGGAGTCGCGACTTGCGAATGACCAAGCAAGAAATCAAGGACGAAATGAAAGCGGCCGAAGGCGATCCGATCTTCAAGGCCAAGCGCCGTTCGATCGCGATGGATCGTCACAGACGCCGGATGATGGCCGCGGTTCCCAAAGCAACGTTGGTCATCGCAAATCCGACTCACTTTGCCATTGCGCTTCGCTACGTAAAGGAAGAGGGCGGCGCGCCGCTTGTTCTCGCGAAGGGTCAAGATCTCATCGCGCTTAAAATACGCGAGATCGCCGAAGCCAATGGCATTCCGGTGATAGAAGACAAGGCTCTCGCAAGGTCCATGTACGATCATGTTGAAGTGTCCAAGATGATCCCTGCGGAATTCTACAAAGCGGTTGCGGAACTCATCCATTTCCTTCAAGCACGCGCAAATCGTCAGCCGCGCTCATTCTAAAGGTCGTCGATGTCCAAACTACTAACGCGAATCGACCTTGTCCGCACGAAGATCGTTGCGAACAGCATTCGAGAAATTGCCGCCGATCTGCGGTTGATCGATGTCAGCGATCTCATCGCTTTCATTCATGGAGAGAAGTTGGCGAACATCGAGGATCTCGTAAATTCCTCGACCGAGCTTTTTTTCAAGGAAGGGACGATGAATTTCGCTTGGGCCGCCGCTCTCGACGTCAGTTGGGACGAGCCGCCGACGATTCTCATCGATATGGAATTCCATCACATGTCGGTATCGGCCTTCTTTACGCTCGCGCTCAAGAATACGCACGGGTGCATTGACGTCAAACATATTTGGTTCGCGGCGCCGTCGTTCGACGACGACTATGATACGGCCCGGCTTGCCGATGCCATCGCCGATGCCCGTCTCGTGCCGATTAAGCCTGCCCAGCGCGAAAGACTATTTCAGTCCATCGGGAATGCGGCGGGGAAGGGCTCTTAGAATGCCGTGCCGTCGCAAAGGTCGATCGTTTCGCCGTTACGTGGGTTTCGGGAACGTTTGCCGCGAGCTGAGGATCCAGCTCCAGGGAGCGTGTGATGACCGAGCGGCTTGAGCTCGGGCGGAAGGTTGGACCAGGTCCGCTCAGTGAGAAACTGCGCTCCGAATTCACCTACAGCGTGATTGGCGTCGCCGCGTCCAAGGGGCCTCCCGCCGATAAGCGAGGCACTGAACGGTTGCGGACCCGACTTCGCGGCGGCCAGTTGACGGACAAACGGCAGGCGGTGATCGTCGATTGCTTGATTCAGGATCGCTCTCGCACTGGCGCGAGGCTGCGCCTCGCGCTGGACCGGCCGTTGCCAAAGCTGTTTCTTCTCGCGGATCACGTGACCCAGATTCAATTTTGGGTTCAGCTCGCATGGCAAAAGGGGCGGGATGCCGGTGTCAAATTTGTAAAGGTCTAAACCGGCGTGCATAACGCCAGTCACGGCAAGCCACGCGGATGCCGCGCGATCCGTGCCGGCTCCGCCAGCGGCAGCGCCGGGTCGCGGAATGGCGGAATGAAGAGTTTCTTTCGAGGGGACGGAGAGCTCGAGGGCCTCAGGCGCCTTTCGCCGCGTGTAAAACGAGCTAGACCCTAGCCTTACGGAGCAGAAGACATGACAACGAATCCAAAGCGCCCTCTCGTCTTTATCGCCACGCCTTGTTTTGGCGGTCTTGTGTCCCAGCACTATATGCTTTCCGTCCTGGGCCTGATGCACCACGCGGCGCAAGTGGGCTTCGACGCCACATTGGCGCTGCTCGGGCATGACGCCTTGATCACGCGCGGCCGCAACACGCTCGTTTCGCAATTTCTCGCTGTGCCCGACGCGACGCATATTCTCTTTATCGACGCCGATATTCGTTTTGAAGCGCAGCAGGTGACCAGCATGCTGCAGTTCAATCAAGACGTCGTGGCGGGAATCTATCCTCTCAAGGTGATCAACTGGAACGGGCAAGGGGTCGCGCGCGCCGAATCCGGCGAAGCCTTGGAGACCGCGCCGCTCGAATATGTCGGCAGTTTATGCGAAGGCGAGGAACTCGAACGCCGGGGCCGCTTCGCGACCGGCATTTGGTGCGGCGGCGGCTTCATGCTGATCAAACGCGAGGCGATCTTGAAGCTCATCGCGGCCTATCCCGAAGCCCGTTACAAGAAAGTGCATGCGTTTGGAAATGCGGCGGCCGAAGAGAACCACCTGCTGTTCGACTGCATGATCGACAAGCAGACGGGCGTCTATATCAGCGAGGATTTCGGTTTTTGCCAGAAGTGGCGCGATATCGGGGGCAAGGTTTGGCTCGATACCGAGGGGCAATTGACCCATATCGGGCTTTATAATTTTGTCGGCGATCCCAAGCTTCGTTTCGGGCCCAAATAGGTCTCCGAGGTCCGACCGCCCGCGCCGCCGCCCGCTATGCCCTGAATTGACATGCGCCCGGCAGGGCCGCGCTAAAATCATTCCGTTTCCCAAAATCTTGACCTTTGAGGCAGGTCCAGCCGTCTCCTCGCTTTACTTCCGGCAGAGCTTGAAGAAATCTGTCGCTCACGTTGAACCTTTCGGTCCGAGAGCGCGACAGAGATTCAACCGGCCGGGAGTGGGCGGGATGCAAGCGGTTTCGGACGAAAGCCTGATCGAGCGCGTCGCGGTTGGCGACCGAGCCGCCATGCGGTCGCTTTTCGAGAGACATCACGTGCGCGTCTTCCGCTTTGTCCTCCGGATGGTGCGCAGCGAGGCGATCGCCGACGATCTCATCAGCGAGGTGTTCATGGATGTTTGGCGGCAAGCCGGGCGGTTCGAGGGACGCTCGAGCGTCTCGA
Source organism: Beijerinckiaceae bacterium (assembly GCA_031291515.1). Taxonomy (GTDB): domain Bacteria; phylum Pseudomonadota; class Alphaproteobacteria; order Rhizobiales; family Beijerinckiaceae; genus RH-AL1. The sequence continues at coordinate 5,520 of JARLIW010000139.1, forward strand.
CGTGGCTGTTTGGCATCGCGCGGTTCAAGGCCCTGTCGGCGCTACGAAAACCGGCGCATCGGAGCTTGGACGAAGAAACCGCCGAAGCGGTCGTGGACGATGCCGACGATCCTGAGATCATCCGCCAGAAGCACGACAAGAGCATGGTGCTGCGCCGCTGCATCGGCAAGCTTTCGCCGGAGCATCGCGAGATTATCGACCTCGTCTATTATCACGAGATGTCGATCGAAGAGGTGGCTGGGATCGTCGCGATCCCCGAAGCCACGGTGAAGACGCGGCTCTTTTATGCCCGCAAACGCTTGGCGGAGATCGCCAAGGACAATGGATTGGATCGAGGCTGGCCATGACCGAGGAGAAACCCGTCGAGGGGCGCGAGATTGCCGATCTTCTCCCCTTTTATGCCACCGGCCGCTTGGACGGGGACGACCGTCGGCGGGTCATGCGTGCCCTGACGACGGACGCGGCGCTTCGGCGCGAACTGAGCCTGATCCTGGACGAGCGGGGCGCGGTGATCGAGGACAACGAAGCGTTGCCCACGCCTTCTCGCGAGGCGACCGCGACATTTTTCGCCACTTTGGACGCGGCGCCCAGGAAAGCGCGGTTCGATCTTACGGGCTGGCTCGCGGCGCGGCTCGAGAGCTTGGCGCCCCGGCCGCTCGCCTGGGGCGCCATGGCGGCGGCTTTGGTCGTCGCGGCCCAGGCTGGATTGATCGGCACGCTGCTCGCGGGCCGGCCCGGCCCGCGAGCAGCCTTCGAAACCGCCTCGGTCAATCCGCGCGCGGGCATCGGTGGCGCCGGGACGCTGATCGTGTCGTTTGTTCCCAACGCGACGGCGCAAGAGATCAACAAGCTTTTGGAAGATAACACGGTTTCGATCGTCGCGGGTCCGTTGCCGGGGGGGCTCTACGAGCTGCGCCTCGGAGATCGCGCCCTGACCAAGGCCGAAGCGGATGAATTGATCGTGCGTTTGAAAGAACGCCGCAACCTGATCCGTTTCGTCGCGCCCGGCGCGCCGCCCGATTAGGTTGGCGCGCCGCCGGAGATTATCCGTTGGTTAGGCTTCGTTTTCTCCGCGATGCGGGTAAAATGAGACATGGGAGAAGCGTCATGCGCTTGCGGGCCTGCCGAACCGTTATTGTCGCCCTTGCCGTTGTCGCGGCGAGTCATGCCGGGCCGTCCGTCGCTCAGACGTTCGATGGTGGTCGGCCTGGCCGGACCGTCGGTGGCGGCCGTGGCGGCTCGGGCGGTCTCGCGACAGGCGTTTTGATCGGCGCGGGGATCATTGGCGGCGGACTTTTGATGGGCGCGGCGACCCGGCGGCCGCCGCAAGCGATCGACGCGCCGCCCGGCGACCCCAACGGGCCGATCCGGCCCGTCCGACGCCGGTTCGTCCCGCCTTCGCCGCATGGCGCGCGGGTCCGCTCCGTCCAGCGAACCCTGCCGCCTCGGCCCGGTTTCACGATTCCGGCGGCCGACGAGCGGCGCTATGTCACCGGCGAGATTCTGGTTTCGATCAAGGGCCAAGTGGCGCCGGCCCGGCTCCGGCGTCTCGAAACGCGCTACGGTCTCGCGCTACTTGCGTCGACGCATATTGCCTTGCTCGATCTCGATGTTCGGCGTTACCGCATCGGGCGCGGCCAAAATGTGCCGGGTGCGATCGGGGCCATGCGCGGGGCTCCACAATTCGTCGCCGCGATCGAGCCGAACTTCGTTTACGAGCTTCAAGAGGACAAGCAGGCTCAGCCGCCCGCCGAGCCGATTCCCGTGTCCCTCGGCGAGCCGGCATCGGACAAGCCGCCGCAATATGCCGTTGCGGCGCTGAGGCTTGACGCGGCGCATAAAATTTCGGCGGGCGCCAATGTGCTCGTCGCGGTGATCGATACCGGTCTCGACGAAACCAATCCCGAGATCGAAGGCGCTGTCGCGGACCGGTTCGATGCCGTTGGCGGCGAATTCGTACCCCTTTCACATGGGACGGCGATGGCTGGCGTGATCGTGGCGCATAAAGCCTTGACGGGCGTCGCGCCGCAGGCACGCTTGCTTGCGATCCGCGCTTTCACAAACCAGAATAATGGACCGAATGGAACGGGATACGATATTCTGCGCGGGCTCGATTTCGCCGCGTCGCATGGGGCTCGGATCGTCAACATGAGCTTTGCCGGGCCGGAGGACGCTTTATTGCGCGATGCCCTGACGGCCGCGCGCAAGCAGGGCATCGTCGAGGTTGCGGCGGCTGGCAATGTGGGACCAAATTCCAAGCCGCTTTATCCCGCCGCGCAATCCGGCGTGATCGCGGTGACGGCGACAGATGCCAGCGACAAGATTTTTGCGAGGGCAAACCGGGGGGCTTATGTGAGCGTCGCGGCGCCTGGAGACAACGTCATCGCGCCAGGTCTGGGGCGCGCGGTTCAGTTCACATCGGGAACGTCGGTCGCGGCGGCCGAAGTGAGTGGCGTTGTCGCCCTGCTGCTTCAGGGCAACGAGAAAGCCAGCCCGGACGCGATTCGTAAGATTCTCGGCGAGACGGCGCGCGCGTTGGCGGCGGACCAGACCGGGGTGGGAGCCGGTCTCGTGGATGCGGCCGCCGCGGTCGGCGTCGCGCCCAAGTGAACCGGCTCTAGTTACAGAGCTGGATCACGCGGGTGTGGACGCGGTAGGCGTGATCGATGACCTGCTGGCGGACCGGCGTGCATTCGCCGGGATCGATCGCGCCGAAACCATAGGTTTTGAACGGCGCGGTCCAGGACTTCGACGGGCGCGCGCCCGGCGATGGAAAGGCCTGGGCGCCGCCGATCAAAACCGCCGCCGCGAGCAGGGCGAAAGCGAGCGGCCGGGAAACAAAACGGGCCATGATGATTCTCCAGCGCGTCATGAGAGGGCGCCGGAGGCCCGGCGCCACTCTCAGTCGCGCGGCGGGCTCGCGAGGTTCGAAGCCGCGCTTCGATTTTTCGAGAATATGAACAGAGAGATATCGCGCTGGCCCGGAGTTTCACCGAACTGGCGGCCCAAAAAGCCATCCGGAAAAAACCGGGAGCTTCGGGATGATGGAATGGGCCCATGGCGTCTCGGCGGCGGACGTTTATTGGCGGACATTGACGTCATGGACGTGGAGCCGGTCGGAGCGATCGACGCAGACACGCCGCTGGGGGAAACAATCGTCCCGGACGCGGGCATGACCATGCCAACCGCCGCGGCCGTGGAGCCCATGAAGGCCAGGATGGGCCGCGGCGAGCCCGAGACGACAGCCGAGACAAAGGTTCGCGAAACTGGCGACCAATTTCGTGATTTTTCGACAGCTGGCCGGCTCGCGGCGGCCGACGGCAAAAAGCCTCCCGGGGCGCCGGGAGGCTTCGATCGGGTTTGGGCGGCTTGATCGCTTAACGGCAAATCTCAACGGTGCGGACATGGATCCGGCCGTAGCGGTCGACAAATTCGCGATCCTGATAATAGCAACCCGAATTTGCGGCGGCGACGGCGGCCGTCGCGGCGAGGGCGCCAACCCCGAAGCCAACGCCGCCCCAGCCGAAGTGGCCGAACCCATGCGCCTGCGCGGAGGATGTGGTTGCGAGGCTCGCGCCCAGCGCGAGAGTGGCGAAAGCGGTGAGAGCGATTTTACGGAAAGAAGTGCGGGTCATGTTCAGTCTCCTCGTGGCTTGATCCACGGACATTCGCGTCCGGCACTTCTGTGTCGTGGCGAGCGTCGCAAAGGTTCAAATCCTCGGAGATTTTTTCAGCGCGATATCTAAGTCGCGAACCGCCCTCGCGATGTTTTGTAGGAGCCCTCCGGCTGTTTGGGCGGCGCAAACGCGGCGAAGCCGGTTGGATAAGGCGTGTTCATGTGCAAGGCTTCCACGCTGGCTTCTTTCCGGTACGATTCGTGCCAGAAGCCGGAGCCCTTCGCATCGCCGGAAAATTCCCGCCACCAGGTTTTATGGGGCCGACCGGGTGAATTCTCCCAGACTTTCGAGGGTCACGCCGGTATTGCCGCATGCCGATATGCCGTAAGCTATCAAAGAGCGGCTCGTGCCGAAGCAGGCCGTCGGGTTTATGGTGGATCAGGACCCAAAGAGTTTTGCCGATTTCCAAGACGGTCAACAGACCACGCCAGGAGACGTGAAAACCGAGATGGACAACGATAAGACCGGGATAATTCGCGAGATCGACCGATTGGCGTGAGGGATTGGCTTGCGCGATCGCCTCTGCGTGATTACAGTGTAAACATAACAGAGATGATGACATTGTCAACATTTGAGTCGAAGAAGAATTATCACCACGGCGATTTGCATGAAGCGCTGCTTGTCGCGGCGCTCGAAATTCTCGAGGAGGGCGTCGATCCGAAGGCCCTCACCTTGCGTGAAGCCGCGCGGCGCGCGGGCGTCTCGGCCATGGCGCCTTACCGGCACTTCGCCGATAAGGACGCGCTTCTCGCGGGCGTCGCGATGATCGGGTTCAAGCGCCTCGCCATCGCCTTGACCGCGGCCGACAGCAATCCCGATCCGCGCGAGGCCTTGCTCGGACAAGGCGTGGCTTATGTCACCTTCGCGGGCGATAACCCCGCGTTGTTTCGGCTCATGTTCGGCCACGCGTCGCCGGATCGCAGTCCGGAACTGTCCGAAACCTCCTTTGCGTCCTACAAAATCCTCGCCAATCGCGTCGCATCGCTCGTGTCGCCAGATCGCGTGGGCGAATGGACCTTGCTGTGCTGGACCACGGTCCATGGCCTGGCAATGCTGGCCCTGGATGGGCGGCTTACCCGAAATCCCGATTCCCCCGCCGTTCTTGCCGAACGCCTGCTGCGGTTGTTGGGGATCGTGACTGGCGCGGGCTTAACGCCGTCATAGAGACGGCCCCGCGAAAGGCATGTGACGAATTCGCCACGATCTTGCAAGACTCGGGCGAAAGGCGCATGTGTCCGGTCTCAGTCCCGTCATCATTGCATTGACGGTCGGCGAGCCTGGACGATCGAGCGTTCCATGTCCGGGAAGGGACGTTGTCGGATCCAGCCGCCCCCGCGGCCGGTCAGTTCTAGAGGTCGATGGGAATGCTTCAAGCGGGCCCCGTGGCGGATGCCACCGTGGTTGATTCTATCGTCGATTGCGATGCCGTGGCGGAGATTTTCGCGACCCTGACGCTCGAGGCCGCCGTGGCCGTCATGGGCGTTTATGCGAGTGATCCGCATGCGCGGCGCAAGGCGGACAATAGTTTCGTCTGCGATGCCGACGAAAAAGCCGAGGCGGTCATCCTTGCCGGCCTCTCGACGCGGTGTCCACGTATCCCCGTGATCGCCGAGGAAGCCGCGTCGCGTGGGGAAAAGCCAGCATGCGGACGGGCGTTCATCCTTGTCGATCCCGTCGACGGCACGCGGGAATTTCTGCATCGCAACGGCGAGTTCACCATCAATATCGCTCTGGTGATCGACGGCGTGCCGCGCGCCGGCGCGATCTTCGCGCCCGCGATCAACAAGCTCTGGATGGCGGGCCGCCATGCCTTTGCTTGCGAGGTCGAGCCGGGCGCTGCCTTGCCGCCGGTATCGGCGCGCCGGGCAATCCACGCGCGGCCGGTGCCGTCCCAAGGCTTGACCGCCTTGGCCAGCCGGTCGCATGCCGACCCCGAAACCGAAGCTTTTCTCGCAAACTTGTCGGTGAAGGAGTGCATCGCGGCGGGCTCGTCCTTGAAGTTCTGCCTGCTCGCCGAGGGCAAGGGGGATGTCTATCCCCGGTTTGGCCCGACCATGGAGTGGGACACGGCGGCCGGCGATGCCATTTTGCGGGCCGCGGGCGGAATCGTGCTCGATCAAACGGGCGCGCCCCTGCGTTACGGCAAGGCGGACGGTCAATACCGCAACGGTCCCTTTATCGCCTGGGGCCATCGGACCGGTCCGAGTCGATCACATACACGTCAGTCCAATTGACGAGGGAATGTTCGCGCCAGTGACGCGCCCCGTGCGGTTAAGCAACCATTAACCATCCTTGCCTAATGTTTAACTTGGGTCGGCTTGCGCCCGGCGCCAGGCATAATTTGAACCGAGGGAGACGGATATGGGGTTCCGCCGCACGCATGACAGGCGATGGATGATCGCGGCCCTCGCCGCCGCTTTTTGTCTCACGGGCCTATCTCTGACGACGCTGAGCGTCGCTCCGGCCGCCGCTCAGGAAAGGCCGATCCCTTATTCGTCGAACGAGATTGTGGTTTCCGGCCATAAATTCTTTGGCTCGATTTCGAAGGGCCTCGCCGAGGTCGTCGAAGCCGCCACCAAACAATGGGGCAAACCCAATGGTTATATTCTGGGGCAGGAGGCCGGCGGCGCGTTCGTCGGCGGGCTCCGCTATGGCGAGGGCATTCTTTACACCCGCAATGCCGGCGACAAGCGCGTCTTCTGGCAAGGTCCCTCCATCGGCTTCGATGCGGGTGGAGACGGCGACCGGACGATGATTCTCGTCTATAATTTGCCGGCCAAGGACGCCGTCTTTCGGCGCTTCGGCGGGGTCGATGGCTCGGCCTATTTCGTCGGCGGGTTCGGCATGACGGCGTTGACCGCCGACAATGTCGTCCTGGTGCCGATCCGCACCGGCCTTGGCGCTCGGCTCGGCGTCAACGTCGGCTATCTCAAATTTACCGATCACGCGACTTGGAACCCATTCTAGATTGGGCCTTTTGAGCCCTTTTTGCCTGGGATCGCGGCGCGTGGCATAATGGTGAAAATGCCTGTCCTCTTTTGGCTTAAGCCGTGATCGAACAAGCAATTTATTTTGGGCTCGGCTGCGTGGTGGCCGGGTTGCTGGCCCTCAGCTTCACGCCGGTTCTCTGGGCACGGGCGTTGCGTCTCACGCGTCAGCGTTTGCAGGTGCAGATTCCCGTCTCGATGCAGGAGGTATTGGCCGACCGCGATCAGTTGCGGGCGGGCTTTGCCATTGCCGCGCGCGCGCTCGAGCAAGAGATGGAGAGCGTGCGCGCCACCAAGGCCGCCGATATGAGCGAATTGGGGCGCCGCGCCGTCGATATTTTCGCCCTGTCGCAGCAGCTTACGACCGCGCGCCAAGAGCTGGACCTCCAACACCAGGAGCTGGAGCGGCTTACGCGCCGAACCGGCGAGGCGGAGGCCGGGCTCGCCGCCACCCAGACCGCGCTCGTTCAAAACCACGCTTATTTTGAACAGCGGCTCGAGACCCACGAAGCTCTCAAGAAGTCGTTTTGGCAGCTCGAGGAGGTTCTCGAGCAGAAGCGGGGCACGATCGGGGCTTTGCAAACGCGCGTCAGCGGTTTGGAAATGACGATCGAGGATGCGGCGCGCGCCCGCGCGGCCTTGACGTATCAACTCGATGCCGCGAGGCAACAGGCCGTGCTGGCGGGCGAAGAGCGTGACCTTCTCGCCAGTCAACTCGGCGCGGCCCGCGCGGCGCAAGAAGGCCTCCGGAAGCGCTTGACGGCGGAGACGGCGCTGGTGGCGGAACTTGGCGACGCGAAACGGGCGTTGCAGGGCGAACTCGACGCCGCTCGGGTCAAGATTCGTCTCGGCGAGGCCGAGCTCGAAAGCGCCGGCCGCGTCGTGCAGGAGGCCAAGGACCGGGAGCGGGCGTCGAGCTTGCGGCATAGTCTGGAAGCGGCGCAACGGCGCGTATCTCCGGCTTCGGAGGATCAGGTCGCGGCGAGCGACGCGATCTTGCGCGCCAGTATCCATGGCCTAGGCCTCGCCATCGCCGAAATGGCGCCGTCCTGCGTGTCGGCCGGCGCGCCCGCCGGGCACGAAAACGGTTCAAAACGCGTCATGGAAAAAAGCGGGCCTCGCGTGTTCTGAGTTGGAACGCGGCAAGAACTCCCTCTCTTACAACGGGGAGCGAGCGTGTCCTCGCGCGAAGAAATCCGCTCCTTTTCGAAACATGCTCTACGTCCGCGTCGTCAGAACCAGCGGCATGCCGCCGCGCGGACGCAATGTGATGCGCTGCACCGGCTCGACCCTGCGTCCAGGCACCGGCAGCAGCGCGAAACGCCGCATGATCGCGGCCAGAACGAGCACGGCTTCTTGGATCGAGAAAGCGGCGCCGATGCAGATGCGCGGTCCCGCGCCGAACGGCAGATAGGCATAACGGTCGATCTTGTCGCGCGCGCCGGGCAGAAACCGGCTGGGATCGAATCGGTTGGAATTGTTCCACAGCAAGGCGTGGCGATGCAGGACATAGGGCGCGATGACGACGAGCGTCCCCTTGCGGATGCGCCGCCCGCACAGATCGTCCGGGCCGAGAGCTTCGCGGCTGAGGCTCGCCACCGGGGGATAAAGGCGCATCGCCTCCTCGATCACCGCGCGGGTTTCGACGAGGCGCTCCGCCATTCCCTCCACGGGGCCGTCCAAGACGGCATCGGCCTCGCGCGCGAGCCGCTCGCGCCACTCCGGCGACAGCGAGAGCAGAAACAAGCTCCAGGTCAAGGCATTCGCGGTCGTTTCATGGCCCGCCGCGATGAAGGTCATGATATTCGCCTTGACCTCGAGATCGCCGAGGCCGGCGCCGGTTTGCGGGTCCTTGGCCCGGAGCAACAGCGTCAACAGGTCTTCCGGGGCCGGCTGGTCTCCGGCAAGCAACGTCTTGCGGCGCGCGATCATGTCCTCGACGGCCGATTGGAAAAACGCGACGGCGGGGCGGCTGCGGAGTTTCGAAAGGCGCGGCATCCAATCCGGAAAATCGAGCAGGTCGAAAAGGTCGAGCGAGCCGATCGTCGCGAAGAACTGGCTCATCGCCTCCATGAATTCCTTCGGGTCGCGCTCGAGCCCGTCCGAAAAGATCGTCTCGCCCAAAATGTTCAGGGTCACTTGCGCCATTTGCGGCTGGACATCGAGAATATGGCCCGGCCGCAAGCGGGCCCAGCGCTCCGTGAGGGCTTGGGCATTGCGCGCCATCGCCGATGCGAACGAGGCGGTGACGCGCGGCGTGAACAACGGCGCCAAGGCGCGGCGCTGGATGCGCCATTCCTCGCCTTCGCTGGTGAGCAAGCCGTGGCTCAGACCAGGCGCGAGAACACGCTTTTGTAATGCGTCCTTTCCGTAATTGCCGACGTTGTCGACGAGAATCCGGCGAATCGCGGCGGGATCGCTGACCACGGCGCCGATGCCGAGCGGCCCGCGTCCCGTGAGGATCGGTTGCTCGAAATGCGCGCGCGTCCAGGTCTCGATCGGGTTGCGCTGCAAGGTCCGCAGAAAGGTGATGGGACCCGGCCGCCGTTCCAGGGGCGCGGGAAACGGCGGACGCACATCGGGAGCGGGAGAAGCCGGACCATGCATAATGGCAGACTACCATAGGTTCGCGGGGCCGGCGCCGGACAAAGCAACGCAGCGATGGCTTCCCTGCGTCTTGGTCGGGCGCGCGGACAATCGTCACGCGCCCCCTTGCCGCCCGGGGGAGGCAGCGCTATAGCTCTTCCATTCTTCCGCGCCCATCGTCTAGCGGTCTAGGACGTCGCCCTCTCACGGCGAAAACAGGGGTTCGATTCCCCTTGGGCGCGCCAGAGATTTCACTAAGTTAGCTGCTTTTCGCTATTATGATTATTTCTTCTGGGAAGCTTTTGGGGAGAATGCGCCTGTGGTTATAGGCGTCCAGAGCGATCTGAAAGTCGCCGCTCCGATATGGCATTGGTAATTTGCAAATCTGGCGGCGGAATAAACTGGGACGAAATCGGGTGGCGAAGATGACGGCACGTCCGGTCTGAAGTGACTGAAGACAACTGAAACAGGAGCCGTGCCCTCAGCGGGCTTGAGGCGTTCGAGACTTTAAGAGTCTGCCTTTGCGGTCGGTCGAGCATTTCCCTCTTGCGCGGATTCGACGAGTCAGAGTCTGACGTTTCGTTGACAAATCGGCGAGGCTTCGATGGCTGCAGCTTTTTTCACAAAACATTCGTGAGGGGATCGCGAGGGCCGTGGCTTCGGGCAGTTCGGCCCGCGCGACGGAGCGGAACGGACAGAGCCGGCGATCACGAACTGGGTGCCGGAGTGGGCGGGAGGTTTGCGAGGATACGCTTCGCTTGGACCAGGTGCGGACGATCAACCATCCTTCCGGCGAGACTGAGGGCTCCGGCGGTCGGGTTGGTCGCGAAGGCGTCCACCACCTCCCGGGCGAACGCGATCTCGTTCGCAGTCGGCGAAAAGCCGGCATTGATGGTCGCCACCTGATTGGGATGGATCGCCATCATGCCGGTGAAGCCATCGCGTCGCGCGCGCGCGACGTAGGCGGCGAGAGCCCCCATGTCATAGATGCCGGGAAAGACCGTTTCGATCGCGGCGACGTCGGCCGCGTGCGCGGCGAAGAGCGCGAGGGCTCGGATCATCTCGTAGGGCGGCGTGAACGCGCCATTGGGCTCCCGGGACGAGGTCGCCCCGGTCGCGGCTGGGAGATCCTCGGCGCCCCACGTCAATCCGGCTAGGTGCTCGGCGACGGAACGGTAGGTGCCAAGTTCGAATACCGCTGTCGCGGTTTCGGTCGCGATCGGCAGGATGGGTGGCGCGGGACCCGGGCCGCAGCGTGCGATGAGCGCGGCGATCGAGGCCGCCCCCTCCGCCTTCGGCAACACCAGACCGTTGGGACAGCCCGGGAGCACGGCCGCGAGATCGTCCGCGATGTCCGCCGAAGAAAGCGGATTGACGCGGACGAAGCAAGGCAGAGGTGGTCGGCGGCCCAGCCAAGCGGCCACGTGGGTCCGGGCGCGCGGCTTCTGGGCCGGCAGAACGGAGTCCTCGAGATCGAGGATCATCGCGTCGGCGCCGCTCGCGGCCGCCTTGTCGAAGCGCTCGGGCCGGTCCCCCGGCACGAAAAGGAACGACCGTGGCCTCATGCCGGGGTCCTTTTCAGCAGGGCCATCCGCAGGCACCGGCACACCTCCTCGTCGCGTTGGTTGAGGAGGCTGTGTGAGAACGTGGCGATGCCGGTGTCCGGCCGCGAACGGCTTTCGCGAAGGTCCATCACCTCCGTTTGCGCCCGCATCGTGTCACCGATGAAGACTGGCCGGGGCATGACGATCTTGTCGTAGCCAAGGTTGGCCACCAAGGTGCCGAGGGTCGTATCGCCGACGCTCAGGCCGATCATCAGGGCGAAGGTGAAAGTGCCGTTGACGACGATTCGCCCGAACTCGGAGGCCTTCGCCGCCTCGGCATCGAGATGCAGCGGTTGCGGGTTGTGGGTCATCAGCGAGAAGAGGAGGTTGTCGGTTTCCGTCACCGTGCGCCGGATTTCATGCATGAGGATGTCGCCGCGGACCCATTGGTCAAAATATCGTCCGGCCATCAGGCGCCCTCTTCGCGTTCGATCCGCACCAGCATGGCACCGTCGGCAACCTGCGATCCCGCGACGGCGTCGAGTTCCGCCACGATACCATCGAAGGGCGCGACCAGGGAATATTCCATCTTCATGGCCTCCATCACGACGAGCTTTCGGCCTGCCTTTACCCTCTCGCCCATCGAGACCCCGACGACCGTTACCCGGCCAGACATGGGCGCCAGCAGGGATCCGTCGGCCGCGGGATCGGCGGTAACGCCGGTGGTGCGCCACGGCGTCAACCGCCAGGTTTGTCCGCGCTCCGAAACCATTGTCGCCGTCGCGGTTCCGCCAGCCGCGGCGCGCGGATCGAACCGGATTTGGATCGGCAGTCGGTCGAGTAGGAAGTACGCCTGGTCCACCGGAGGCGCGTTGAGGCGGAAGCCTGGGGCGAAGCTTTGGGGCACAAGGCGGGAAGCCGCCGCGGCAAGGACCGCCGGCGAAGGTGTGTCCGGCGCGATAAGGGCCTCCCCTTCGCGGCCAATGAGCCCAGTATCGAGACGTTCATCGACGAAGGCGGGGTGTTCCAGGATCTTGACGAGAAAGCCGGCGTTCGTTTTCAAAGGCCAGATGACCGTTGCCGCGAGCGACGCCGCCAAGGACCGCCGCGCGCTGTCCCGGTCGGTTCCCCGGGCGATGACCTTGGCAATCATCGGGTCGTAGAAAGGCGAGATCGCGCCGCCTTGCTCCACGCCCGTATCGATGCGGTGTGCGGCGCCGATTGCGAAAGCGTCAAGCGGACCCGTCGAGGGCAGGAAGCCTTTCGACGGGTCCTCGGCGTAAAGGCGTGCTTCCATGGCCCAGCCGACGATCGACAACTCGTCCTGCGTTTTCGGCAGGGCCTCGCCGCTCGCCACCCGGAATTGCCACTCGACCAGGTCCTGGCCCGTGATCTCCTCGGTGACCGGATGCTCGACTTGGAGCCGGGTGTTCATCTCCATGAACCAAATGCGGTCGGCACGCAGGCCTTCCGACGCGTCGGCGATGAATTCAATCGTTCCCGCGCCGACGTAGTCGACGGCCTTGGCCGCGCGGACCGCCGCGGCGCAGATGGCCTCGCGCGTGACAGGGTCCATGCCGGGCGCCGGGGCCTCCTCGATGACCTTCTGGTGGCGCCGTTGCAGGGAACAATCCCGCTCGAAGAGGTGGACGACGTTTCCATGGGTGTCGCCGAACACCTGGACTTCGATGTGGCGCGGGCTGGTCACCCATTTCTCAAGCAGGACTTGGTCGTTGCGGAAGGCCGCCGCGGCCTCGCGCTGGCAGCTGGACAGGGCATCGGCGAAATCAGCCGCGTCGTCGACCTTGCGCATGCCCTTTCCGCCGCCGCCGGCAGCCGCTTTGATCAGCACGGGATAGCCGATCACCGCGGCTTCGGACGCGAGGCGGTCGGGGCTCTGATCGTCACCGAGGTAGCCGGGAACGGTGGCGACGCCCGCGGCTTGCATCCGCCTTTTGGCGGCATCCTTGAGCCCCATCGCGCGAATGCTGGCGGGGCGCGGGCCGATCCAGACCAGTCCGGCATCGACGACGGACTGGGCGAACTCGGCGTTCTCGGAAAGGAAGCCGTAGCCGGGATGTACGGCTTCCGCCTGCGTTGCCATCGCCGCGGCGATGATCCGTTCGCCGACGAGATAACTTTCGATTGCCGGCGGCGCTCCGATGCAGACGGCGACGTCGGCGCTGCGGACGTGCAGAGCTTCAGCGTCGACCTCTGAAAAGACGGCGACCGTGCGGATGCCGAGCCGCCGGGCGGTCCGGATGATGCGGCAGGCGATCTCGCCGCGGTTCGCGATGAGCACGGAGCGGATCATCGCGGTCACATCCGGAACACGCCGAACGACGGGCGTTCGGGAAAGGGGGCGTTCAGCGTCGCCGCGAAGGCGAGGGCGAGCACGTCGCGCGTTTGCGCCGGATCGATGACGCCGTCATCCCACAGACGCGCGGTGGCGTGCCAGGGGCTGCCCTCATCCTCGTATTTCGTGAGGATCGGACGCCGGAACGCCTCCGCCTGGTCGGGCGTCCATGAGTCGGCGTCCCGGTGCACCATGGCGAGGACGGACGCCGCCTGCTCGGCGCCCATGACGCTGATCCGGGCGTTGGGCCAGGTGAACAGGAACCGCGGTGAATAGGCCCGGCCGCACATGCCGTAGTTTCCAGCGCCGAAGCTGCCGCCGATGATGACGGTGATCTTCGGGACGCTCGCCGTCGCGACCGCGGTCACGAGCTTGGCGCCATGCTTCGCTATGCCTTCGGACTCGAACCGTCCCCCCACCATGAAGCCGGAGATGTTTTGTAGGAAGAGCAGGGGGATCCGGCGTTGGCAGGCGAGCTCGACGAAATGGGCGCCCTTCAGCGCGCTTTCGCTGAACAGCACCCCGTTGTTCGCGAGGATGGCGACAGGGATTCCGCCGATATGCGCGAAGCCGCAGACCAACGTCGTTCCGTAGAGCGCCTTGAACTCGTGGAACTCCGAGTCATCGACCAGACGTGCGATCACCTCCCTTACGTCGTAGGGCACCCGCACGTTGACGGGTATGATCCCGTAAAGATCGGCGACGTCGTGTTTCGGGGGACGAGGCGCGCGCAGCGCGACGTCGGGGAGGCGGTCGCGCGGCAAGGTCGAGACGATGTCGCGCACAATCGACAGGGCGTGCTCGTCGTTCTCCGCCAGATGGTCGACGACACCCGATTTCCGGGCGTGCAGGTCGCCGCCGCCGAGGTCTTCCGCGCTGATGATTTCGCCTGTGGCGGCTTGCACCAACGGCGGTCCGGCAAGGTAGATCGTTCCCTGGTTGCGCACGATGACCGTTTCGTCCGACATGGCGGGAACGTAGGCGCCTCCGGCGGTGCAACTCCCCATGACGCAGGCGATCTGCGGTATGCCCTGCGCCGACATGTTGGCCTGGTTGAAGAAGATGCGCCCGAAATGCTCTTTGTCGGGGAACACCTCGGCCTGATGCGGCAGGTTCGCGCCACCGGAATCGACGAGGTAGATGCAGGGCAAACGGTTTGCCGCCGCGATCTCCTGGGCGCGCAGGTGCTTCTTCACGGTGAGGGGATAGTATGTCCCGCCCTTGACGGTGGCGTCGTTGCAGGCGATCATCACTTGGCGGCCGCTGACCCGGCCGATCCCGGCGATGATGCCGGCGCCGGGCACCTCCCCGTCGTAAATGTCTCCGGCCGCGAGCTGGCCGATCTCGAGGAACGGCGAGCCCGGATCGAGCAGACGTTCCACCCGCTCTCGCGGCAGGAGCTTGCCGCGCGCCACGTGCTTGGCCCGCGCCTTTTCGGGCCCGCCGAGCGCGGCGGCGGCGACCCGGCCGCGTAGGCCGTCGCGCAGGGCGAGGTTGTGGTCGCGGGCGAGCCGGAACTCGTCGCTGGCCGGGTTGATCTTGGTGCCGAGGACGGGCGCGCTCATGGACCGACCAGCTCCCGTCCGATGAGCATGCGCC
>JARLIW010000140.1 GCA_031291515.1 Beijerinckiaceae bacterium
CGTGAGATGCGCGTCACCGGCGAGCGTCTCGTTTTTTGGGTCGTTCACGGCCCTTTGCGGAGGCATTTCATTCGTTGATAGTGCGCCCCTTGCAAGCTTTGCCGGCCTTGAGCTGGCCGGCGAGGCCGGCGTCCACAATGTCCAAGAGAAGGCGAACGGAGGGCGCTGGATCATAGTTGGGCGAGATCGCGCGATTGACGATCATCCCTTTCAGTAAAGGACTGATCGTCTCGCAAAGCGCCGCGGGATCACAAAGAGGGGAGGTTGCGAGTTTGGTGAAAATTTCGATCATCCATTCGCGTCGTTCGGCCTCTTGACGGCGTTTCAGAGCGGCAATGGTGGGATTGCGGGTGCTTTCGGACCAGAGGTCGACGCGAAGAATGGCGACGTCGCGCGAGGTTTCGAGGAAAAAACGGGCGATGACGCCTTCGAAGACGCCGCGCGGGTCACGTTCTTTCTCGAGTTCGGCGATGAGCGCGCGGCCACGTTCGCGATCACGTTCCGCCAAGGCGACCACGACGGCTTCTTTTGACGCCAAATAGCGATAGATATTGCCCGGGCTCATGCGCGCTTCGCGGGCGATGTCCTGCATCGTCGTCGGATGGAAGCCGTTGCGGGCGAAACAAGTTTCCGCGGCGTCGAGGATGTGGCCGCGCCTGGCCGAGGCGGTCCCTCGGACCGCGGGGATAGGCGACGAGACGCTGCTTGTCATGTCCTCAACTCGACAAGACGGTCACGCCCGTGCCTCCGATATCACCAGACGGCCCGATGTAGGAATGCCGGCCACACGTCTTGTCGATCCGTCTCGCGAAGCTTTGGAGGCAAACGGCGGTCCAAGTTGGTGAAATCATCAGCATGCTCCCACAAGCTCAACGGCTGGATGACCGTTTGCGGAACGTTCACACATCGGGAGGACCCGGCAAAACAGCTCGATCTTCTCGCCTCTTCTCTGATAATGAATGTTCATTCTCATGTCAATGGATGAGCATTTGCCCCGTCCGCGGCGCTTGGCGGGGCTCCGCGTCCTCATTTGCAACCATTTGTCCTGGCCGCCGGTTTGATCGGGATCACCGGATCGAACAGGGAGCGTAAAGCGATGATGAAGATATTGGCATTCGCCGGGTTGCTGTCAGCCGTCGCGCCGGTTTCCGCGCAAACGGCAAGTCCTGCTCACCCCGCCGGGACCGCTGGCACGGGCGCGGCGCATGGGGCCGTGGGTGCGCCTAGCGGATTGAATGGCAGCACGGTGCCGGGCCAGGTGAACAATAATCCAGCTGGCAATCGCTCGCCGGGTGCGTATGCGGGACCCGCCAATGCGAACACCCGAACCACCGATATCCCGGCCCCGCGTTACTGAAGACGCGGCAAGCGCCGGCCCGAACCAATGGCAGGCCCCGCGCTTGATCGTTGCGCGTCGCGGGCGCGAAGAATACCCGACCCTTGATCCAATCTACTCGGTTTTTCTCTTCGTCAACTTGGCAAGCGCGCGTCCGATCAGGGACGGCCGTCTCAAAGTCGAATTGGGAACGACCTCGACCCTCCACCAGCCCGTCCCGACATGCGGGATGAATCTCCCGCTGTCATCGTGGGAGCCACCTTGCGCATAGTCGTATAACAGCGTCACCATCTTCGATCCGGCCCAGCACAGGACGTGCCCAGCGACGACTTCGACCCGATCGATTGGCGCGTTCAATTCCTCTGTCGCCCGGTGGATTGCCACGTCGAGCATTGCGCGACGTTCATGGTGGGGCGCTCTCATGGTCTAGTCTCCGGTCTATTGAAAACCAAGGCGAGGGGTGAGCCGGCAACACAGCCGGGAAAGCGCGATCCGTATACTTTTGCAAGCTTGCTTCCGAAGCAAGGCGCATATTACGTTGATTTTTGTAAGTTGCGTTTAGATCGGGGGCGATGTGGCATATCTCAAGAGATTGGCATGCGTTGCTTTCGCTTTGAGCGCCGCCGCTTGCGCCTATAACGATCACTTCGACAATCGGGTGAATAGATTTGACGTCGCCGCCGAGCAAGCGCGTGACGCCATGATCCTGACGAACATTGTAAGAGCCAGTCATTCCGAGCCGCTGAGCTTTGTTCAATTGGGCAAGGTGAGCGGCGCGAATACATCGACCGCGACGGTCGGCTTGCCCTCTCTTTTGCTTGGGCCTTTATCGCCGGTCGTCGCCACGGCGAATTTGCAAAAGGACGTTCTCTTTGGAGCGAGCGCCGGTGGCGGCAACGGCTATGTCGGGAATTCCGCCTCCACGAGCGGATCGACCAATTTTGACGTCAGCCCCAATGAAACGAAGGACTTTTACCGGGGTCTTTTGACGGAGGTCGAGCCGCGCACGCTCGAATTCTTCCAAGAGCAAGGCATGTCCCGAGAACTGCTGTTTTATCTTTTCACCGCCAGTATTGTCGAACAACGAAACGGCCATGTCGTCGAAACGCGTAACGATCCCCTCAGTCCCGCCTTCCCGGCGTTCCAGAGGTCGGTCGCCCTTGCGATGGAATATGGCCTGTCGAGCGAGCCCGTGTCATCGCCGCATGCGAAACCGGCTAAAACCAAAGGCGCAAACGATAAGCAAACGAAGTCATCGGCGGATGATGACGCACAGCAACCATGGCAACTCTGTTTTCGACGCACCCTGGTCAAGTCGACGCTGAACAGCGGCTCGCTTTCCCCGATATGTGGGAGCGGCCAGAAATCTCCGGACCCCCGCTCCGTGAGTTTCCGCGGCGGCCACGCGGAGATTGTGAAATTGACGGTCGTGCCGAGGTCGACCTTTGCGATTTTCCAATATCTCGGACGCATCCTCGTCGCGGGAGAAGCCGGTCGGGTCAGGCTCATGAGCGCGGAGGCGATCGACAGCCCGCCGGTTCAGGACGAATTTCTGTTCACGGTCGTCGAGGGGGGCCTGAACTCGTGTTTTCTCTCGATCGATTATGAAGGGCAGTCCTATTGCGTTCCGCTACGTGGCGCGGCCAATACCAAACGGATCTTGTCAATGCTCACGCAGCTTATCGCGCTCAATACGTCGGTCGACGAGGTGCCGGTCACACCGACGTTTCGCGTCATACAGTAACGGGCGTTGCGGGAAGCGGCCCTGCCGGGGCCAAGTTCACGATGGTCTTGACCTCCCTTCGCCGAAGGGGGAAGCCAGCGTCACCTTGCGCGGCCAAATAGTCTAAAAGGGCTTTGACCTGATCCGCCGCTTGGTCCGCGGCCGAACGATGGTCCCGCACCAAAATTTTCCAGCTGACGAGAAGCGGGTTTGTTTGCCGCGCATCGTCCCGGACGCTGCCGGCGACCCAACCATCGAGTTGGCGTTCCAAAACCCAGCGTTCATGTTCCGCGCGAACCGCGTCCCAAAAAGCGGAGCCTTCGACGGGGCCGCTCGCAATGTTGGCCAAAATCTCTTGTGCGTTCCGCTCGTCGAGACGGGGCACGATCCCGGGCGGAATGCCCTCGACGTCGAAACCCAAGATGTCCAGGATTGCCCGCCAGTGATCCGCCGCGTTGCGATTGGCGCGGCGGAAGCTTTCGGGAAGACGATCCCATGGCGCGGCGGAGAGAGACGATGCGTTCGTCTCGACGTAACGGGCGTGAAACGCTTTTGCGAGCCGGTCGCGTTCGTCTGAATTGCAAACATGCCGCTCCAGCAAATCATCGGGAAGGTCGAAGGTGGAAAAGTCCTTGATCAAGGGGCCAAACGAGCCGCCCGCCGTCAAGAATCCGGCGCTGAGGTGATCGTTTTCCAAGGCAAAAACCGGGCATTTGAGGCGCCCCAAACGCTGTCTGATCGTTTCGATCTTAAGGCCCATGCGGATATTGTCCTCGGAGGACGATCCGGTCAGGTAGATGATCGTGACGGGATCGGCCTCGTCGCGCGCGCGCGCGGCCCGGGCCTCGTCCGTCGCCGCGTCCTGAAACGCGTCCAGCACGCCAGTCTCGAGAAAGACGAGATCGACCGCGCCAGCGAGTGCGGTTCGCCCGGACAAGAAGATGCGTTTTTGCTTTTCGCTGTCGTCGCAAAGGACCGTGAATATCGGCGAATGGAGCTTTGTCGTCAGCGAGGACAGGATGACAGCTTCCAAAAGCGCGGCCCCGGACGCTTCGAAGCCCGAAATCAAGACGTGAATACGCCGATGTCCCAGCCTTTCGGCGATGAGGAAGGGCGGGTGGCTCGCGGTTTGATACCGCGCCGTCAAGACTTCCGGATCGAGAAAGTACACATCGGGCACGGATCCTTGACGGCGCGCGCCGCTACGCATTTCGGCGAGCCGCCGGACGAAATGGTCGGAAAGCGATATATCGCGGCTAACCACCGTCCATTGCGCGGGCGAACGATCACGTGCCGTGCCCGCTTCGTCGAGGGCGGTGGCGAGTTCGCATGCCAATCCAAGCGAACCGATGCTCGTTCCAAGGTCGATGAAAACGTTGCGGGCGCGTGATAGGGCCGTGGCGGCCGCGAGAGACGTGTCGAAAGGGAGCCGAATGGCATGGCTTCCCCATTCCGGGGCGTCTTGCCTGTCCATCGGAATGACGTGGAGGAGCCGGGCATTGCGTTTCGACCAGAGAGAAACGGCACGGCGCGCGAGACCAGAATCGCCAATGACGAGGACGTGATTGCGCAGGAACCAGCGCGCGGTGAATTTTCGCCGAGATTCCCTGAGTGAATTGGCCGCGATAAGGATCGCGGACAAATAGAGGTTCACAATGCCGGTAAATGCGGCCGCTTCCGTGAAACCGTTGCCGCTTGCAAGATTTTTGAAGTTCGGCGTTAAATTCTCGAGGGACCTAAATAAAATTGAAAGAAAAGAAGCTGCGGTTCCGTCGAAATACTGTGTCACGCCGCCAATGGTTCCGAGAACAATTGTAACGCCGATTAGTATAAATGGCAGCGCCTTCACGGAAACAAACGATTTCAGCGGGGCAACAATATCGTGGATGCGCGCGCGCATCGATGTTACGAAGTGATCAGGGGGAGCCATCACAAAGAGCACCTTCTGACGCGGGTAAATGCCACGGGGTCGACAAAAGCGGGATACGTTGGCAAATGCAAGAGTCCATCAGTTCGCGCGACCGGCATCTGTTCGGACCGGGCCGCAAGCGCATTCTGGCCCTCGACGGCGGCGGCGTTCGGGGCGCTCTCAGCATTGGTTTTTTGGAGAGGCTCGAAGCGCTGCTTGCGCAACGCGCCGGGGCACCCGTCAGGCTTTGTGACTATTTTGATCTGATCGGAGGGACCTCGACAGGATCAATCATTGCCGCCGTTCTCGCTCTCGGCATGTCGACGAAAGATCTGAAGGCGTTTTACCTCAATCTCGCGCCGAAGGTGTTTAGACGGCGTCCTTGGCGTATTCCTGGATGGCATGCCAAGTTCGATGCCGAGAGGCTCCGGCTCGAGCTCGACCAGGTCTTGGGCGACATGAAATTGGGCTCTTCGGCGATTCAAACCGGGCTCGGCGTCGTTCTCAAACGCGTGGACACGGGCGGCTCCTGGCTTCTCGTCAACAATCCAAAATCACCTTATTGGGAAACACCCGACGATCGGAGCTTTATCGGCAATTGCGAATTGCGGCTCGCCAAGATCTTGCGCGCGAGCACGGCGGCGCCGCATTATTTCGATCCAGAGACGATTGAAATCATCGATGGGCAACCGCCCGGCCTGTTTCTCGACGGCGGTCTGACGCCGCACAATAATCCTTCGCTGGCTCTTTTTCTCGCGGCCGTGCTGCCGCCCATTGGCTTGAATTGGCGGCAGGGCGTGGACAATCTCACGATCGTGTCGGTTGGTACCGGCACCTTTCGATCGGTCTTGACGATCGCTCAGGCGCGCCGCCTCCATGCCCTCGGGCTCGCCGTGAACGCGCTCGCGGGGCAGATCGCCGAAAGCCAGAGGCTGGTCATGACGTTGATGTCTTGGCTCGGCCAACCAACGCTCCAATGGCCAATTGATTCTGAAATCGGCGATATCGGAGGATTTTCGCCGCCGTCGGGGGCCTTGTTTCGGTTTGACCGCTTGGATGTCGTGCTCGACCAGAAATGGATGTCCGAGCATCTCGGAATCAGCCGATCCGTGCTCGATATCGCGCGGCTTCGTTTGATGGATTCACCGGCCAATATCCCCGCGCTTTTCGAGCTCGGACGTCAGGCCGCTGAAAAGCAACTCACGCCGGCCCAAATCGAAGCCTGGTAAACGAAAAGTCGCGCGGACGATGTATAGAGCAACGGACGCGGATTTCGCGCAGCAAGAAAAAGGACGTGTTTTGCATCCTCGCCTTGTCTTTCGAGCCGGTGTGACCGGCGCCCGGGACTTATCCTCGGCCGATCAAACGGCCATGCGCCTGCGCGTCGAGAGCCTGTTGACCGATCTGCAGCGAATGGTCGAAACGGTGGCTCGTGAGCCGGCCGCGCGGGCGGTCTATTCCAATGCGAGCCCTGGCGCGTCGGCAGAGTTTCGAATCGTATCCCCGCTGGCCGAAGGCGCCGACCGGCTGGTGGCCGAGGAGGCCTTGAAACTCGGCTACAAGCTGTCGGCGCCGTTTCCCTTTGCGAGAGCCGATTACGAGAACGACTTTCCGGACTCGAAAGACGCGTTCAACGCGCTCGCCGCGCAAGCGGAAATCTTCGAGCTGGATGGCGCGCGCGGGGCGCTCGAAACGGCGAGCTACGAGGCCGTGGGCCGTTTCGTCGTTCGGAATTGCGATTTCTTGGTCGCTATTTGGGACGGAAAACCGGCGCGGGGGCGCGGCGGAACCGCCGAGATCGTTCAATTCGCCGCGCTTTCCGGCGTCCCGGTCTGGTGGTTGAATCTATCGGGTGACGAACCTCGCTTGATTTATGGTCTTTCGCAATTTCGCCGCCGCGAGAGATCGCCTCGCGGACCAGAAAGTCTCGAGCTGATCCAGGCCTATATCGAGCGTCTGGTCGTGCCGCCCCCCGTGCTCCCTCCAGAATATCGTGGGGTCATCAGCCACGCCGTTCGCTTTTTGAAGCGTGCCCAGGGAAGGGAACAAAGCCCGCTCGAGACGTTCCTTTCGGAGCCTGTCGCTCTAGCCTCCGGGGGGCTATGGCGTTCCTACGCGCTCTTCGTCCGTCTGGTCATGCGCAGCACGAACCCGGCATCGGATCCAATTGAAGCCATCGCGCCCGCGCCAAAACTGCCGTCGGAACGGTGGTGGAAGCCCTATTTCGACCGCGCGGATCATTTGTCGGTCGCGTATGGCGAGCGTTATCGCTCGTCCTACGTTCTCATCATCAGTCTAGCCTTTGCGACCGTCGTCACCTCGTTGCTCGGACACGCGGTCCTCCCCCCCTTGGTGGCATTGATGATCGAGATCGTGCTGATTCTCAGCGCGATTACTCTCATCTGGGCGAACCACGACTATCGTTGGCACGAGAGATGGATTTTCTATCGCCTGTTAGCCGAGCTTTGCCGCAAGCAAATGATGTTGTCGCCGGTCGGA
>JARLIW010000141.1 GCA_031291515.1 Beijerinckiaceae bacterium
ATCCCGTTCAGAACGCGCCGGTCATCCACGCGAGGAACGCCGCGCGGCTTGTCGGGCGGCAGCGGCGCGATTACGGACCATTCGAAATCCGTTAAATCGAAGCGAGCCATCGAATCCTCCTTGGATGGAAGATTGAATCAAGCTCAGGCCGATTCGAGAATCCCAATTATGGGTCTACGTCCTGGACCGGGTGGCCGGTCGCGAGCTCCGCGCGGTTGCGCCCGTTGAGTTTGGCGCGATACAAAGCCTCGTCCGCCCGCGCGACAAAGGTCTCCGGCGTATCGCCGCTCTCGTATTGGGCGATGCCGAAGCTACAGGTCAGCGGTCCGACTTCTTCGAACTCGATTTTGCTGATCGCGACGCCGAACCTCTGGGCCGCGCGATAGGCCATCTGTCCGTCGGTTTCGGCCGCGAGAATGATGAATTCCTCGCCGCCCCAGCGCGCAAGAATGTCGGTTTTCCGGATGAGATTGGTCATGAGGCGGGACAGACGGACCAAGGCCTT
Organism: Beijerinckiaceae bacterium; assembly: GCA_031291515.1. Taxonomy (GTDB): domain Bacteria; phylum Pseudomonadota; class Alphaproteobacteria; order Rhizobiales; family Beijerinckiaceae; genus RH-AL1. The sequence continues at coordinate 506 of JARLIW010000141.1, forward strand.
GTCGCCGACCTGATGCCCATGGATGTCGTTCACGGCCTTGAAGTGGTCGATGTCGTAGAGGATCAGGGAGAGCGGGGCCTGAAGTGGCTCGGCTCGAAGCATCTCCTTGGCGAGCGCGTCGTTGAACTTGTGCCGGTTATAGAGCCCGGTGAGCTGGTCCGTCGTGGCCTGGGCTTCGAGTTCGCGCGCCAATTCCCGCAACTCGGCGCGCTGGTCGGTTTGGATCCGGCCCCGGAGGCTATGTTCCTTGCCGAGGAGGTAGATCATCGCAAAGCTCGCCGCGAAAAACGTGATCGCGATCCCGACCACCCGGCTCGCGTAGATCTCCATCGGGGGCATGGCAATCACGATGGACCATTGCGTCCCCTCGAGAAAGCTCCGACGAAGAAAGACGCGGTCGCCGTCCAGCATCGCCCAGGTCGCGTCGACGATTGGACGTGTCAGCATCGCATCGCGGATCGGAGGCGGCGAGGCGGCGACGGCCCTCGCCCCTTCCGCCGGCGGCAACGGCCACATCGAGCGCCCCACCATCGACGGGCGGTTCGCGAGCACGACGACGCCGCGCGGATCGATGATGCAGAAAGGGCGATTGAGCGAATTGGCGTCGGCGGCCAAGGCGTTTAGCGATTTCTCGAGCACGACGACGCCCTCGATCGCGCCATCGGTGCGGCGCACCGGATAGCTCGCGTAATAAAACAGCGATCCGCCGCCTTCGTCGTAGGCGAAATGACGACCGGGTTGCCCGAGCAGGGCCGCCTGGACAAAGGCCGCGGAACCGAGCGAGGCCGCTTCCACCGAAGTATTCGCGAGGCCTGCTGCCTCGAGCGGGACGCCTTTGCTGTCCAGAACATAGCCGTTGGCGGCGCGCGATGCCGCGACGCCGAGATCGAGAACGGATTTCGCCCGGCCCGCGTCGGCTTGCCCCGCGCCAGACGTCCGCGCGATGATCGCGTCGGCCCCGGCGAGAACCATCGCCATCCCGTCGACCGCGACGCTTTCGCTGTCTGCGCGGCTGGTCACGAGATCGATCAGGCCCCGCGCCTCCTGTTCGACATCGCGCTGGTAAATCCTCCCGAGGCCTTCGGTGAGGATCCAACCCAATGTAAGGATGACGGCCATCGACAGCAGCAACGCGACGCCCTGGCGCCGCGCGGAGGCGGTGTAACGTTCGGACGCCACCTCCTTGACGAGAACCCGTTGCCTGAGCGCCCAAATGCTTGCCGCCAACCAGCACGCCAAAACGCCGCGGATGAGTTGAATCGGGATGCCGGTGGTTTCTCGGAACCACGTCGCGTTGATGACGGATACGGGCCAAAAATCAGCCGATGGCACGATCAAGCCGGCGGCGATGCCGTAAAGGGCTAGACACAGCGCGATGGAATAAGCAGACCACTTTTCGAGCCCGGACTGGCGTCTTGCATGATGCGCGAAAACCAGACTCATTCCGAGAGCGGCGGGAAACCCGATGGTGCAGCGCGTGACGACATTGGCGAGCGAGACGCCGCCGAAAATCCCGGTTCCCCCGACGAGTATAATCAAAACAATGTAAATCCACCACTTTCGAACTTCGATGCCGAGCCAGCCCAAATTCCGCCGCGCCGATTCCATTAAAAACAGAAAGGATATAGTCGTCAGCGCGACGCGGAGTGTCTTGAAGGCGGGGCTATCGCCAGCGATCAAAGCGGTTAAGTCGAGCCACTCGCCCGCGCCATGAAGGAAGGCGAAGGTCCCGAAGACCGCCCAGGCCTCATAACCGCTCCGCTTGCCCACGACATCGAAGCAGACGGCGCCAAGAAGAATGAAGGCAAAGCCATAAAAGAACAAAATGAAATCGAGCTGGGAAATCAGGACCGAAGCCATTTTGTCGCCATGTCGGAAGTGTCCGCCCCATATTACCTTGACTGTCAACGTCTGCTACAAAATGATATGAAGTCTAGATCTTAACGGATCATGCCAGGGCATGGGATTAGATCCGCGGGGCTCGATCTCCGGTACGCTTTGCGTGGCTTCGCGACCTTAACCAAAGCCGTCGAGCGGGAGGCCGCGCGAGCAGGGGATAAGCAAACTATTTCGAATCATCCAGCGTCTTGACCCCATCGCGGGTCACGCGATGAACCATGCAACGGATATTTGCTGGTTTCGGGACGCGATGCCACGGGCTTTCCGCCAAGGCGCGGCGCATGTCGGCAAGCCCAGCCTTGCGGCGCTCGGCGATGGACGCGCGGGAGAATTCAGCGTCACTGGAGGGAATCTGATCCTGCTCGGGGTGATAGATGACATGCACCAGATCAATCCGCTCGTGGGAAAGGTCCGCTTTGGGATCGTCGAGCAATTGCTTGGCGTGGCGCAGGTTGAGTTTGGACGCCATCGCCTCGACATGTTGCGACGTGGCACTCGCATATTGAATCTGTTTGGCGCGCCACGCGACCGCTTCCATATTGTCGGGGGCTGGACCCTTGGCACTCCATAAATCGATGATGAAAATCACGGAATGGCCGGGCGGTATATCGTGTTGCACGGCCTCGAGCGGTGAATTCGAAACGCAGCCGCCATCCCAGTAGAACTTCCCGCCTATGGGCGTCGGTGGAAAGCCGGGCGGTAGCGAGCCGCTGGCGACCACATGTTCGGGGCCGAAGCGACCAACCATTTTCTGCGTGTCAAAAAATATCAACGAACCTGTTTCGATGTCGGTGGCGCCGACCGAAAGCCGCGTCGAATTGGCGTTGAGACGATCGAAATCGACCGTCGCGGCCAGCGTTTCATATAAAGGCGCCGTGTCGTAAAAGCTCGTCGCCGCCAGGCCCGGCGCGGCGAAATACGGGTTCACGACTCGCGGCGTAAAGAACCCGGGTTGTCCCCCGAGCAATGTCGTCGCAAAGCTCAATTTGTGTTCAAGGGTCTCGACCTTGACGACGCCGGTTTCGGGGATTGGCGGGAGCCAAGGGATTGTTGGCCAGGAGAGCGATGGCCAAGAGATCGTCTCCCAGAATGTTTCCAATTGCTCTAGCCTTCGCTCCGGAGCGTTGCCGGCAATAATGGCTCCATTGATCGAACCCATCGATATGCCGCAAACCCAGTCGGGCTCGAACGCTTGTTCGCGCATGGCCTGAAACGCCCCAATGTGATAGGCGCCCATCGCCCCTCCACCCTGCAAGACGAGGACACATTTGGGTTTGTTGGGCTGTTCGGCGCTATCCATGATGATTTACCGTGGCTGCTCTACTCCGAGGATCGAGACTTTCGCCGTCGTGATTTCAGTGGGCCAAAGCACTTCGGTCAACCCAGTGGCGACGGCGACGCGTTGCGTGTCGGCCGCCTTGTAAGTGATGACGCCACCGCCGACCGCGCCGCCGATTTTCTGACCCCACAATTCATGGCCGTCGTTGGCGTCGAGCGCATAAAAATTGCCGCCCATGTCGCCAAAAAAGACCACGCCGCCGGCCGTCGGCGTCATCCCGCTCTGAATCGGATAATTGGTTTTGGCGCGCCAGCGCCATCGACCGCTGTCGGCGTCGACCGCGGTCACCCATCCGGCCCAGTCGAACACCGGATCCTGCTTCCCCCACATATTGTAGGGGTTCCAAGAGGCTTCGCCGGACCACGGTTTTCCGACCGGGGTCGCTTCCATCTTCTGCTTTGACTGTAAGGTCGCGGTCGAGCACCATTGGATTTCGCCGACCATGACGAGATTGTTGAGCGGATCGTAGGCTGGGCCGTTCCACTCCGCGCCGCCGATGGAGCCAGGGCAATAATGCACGGGAACGCCAGCGCTGAATTTCGCGTCGGCGTTGTCGATCTTGGTCATCGGATTGCGATAGAGCATCTTGCCGTCGGCGCGATCGAAGCCATAGAGATGGCCGTCCTTCGGCGCGACGACCATCAGATTCTTGCCGCCGGCCGACTGGATCAGCATCGGCGCGGTGGACATATCCCAGTCGTGCCAGTCTTTCGGGACGATCTTGAAATGGGTCTTGTAGGCGCCCGTCTTGGCGTCGAGCACGACGACGGAACCCGAATAGAGATTTTCGCCCTCGCGCATGTCGGCGCCGAAATCGGGGGCCGGATTGCCGCCCGGCACGTAAAGCAGGCCCTTGTCGGGATCGAGCGAATAGGACGTCCATGTCGCGCCGCCGGTGATCGGGGATCCATTCGGCACTTTCCATGTGGAATCGTCGAGCGGCGAATGGGCTTGCGGCCCGCGCTCGATGTCGCCGGGCGTTTTCGGCACGAGATAGAATTCCCACACGATTTTGCCGGTCTTGGCGTCGAGCGCATACATGCGACCCTTGACGCCCTTGATGTCTCCTCCGGCGTTGCCGATGAAGACAAGTCCATTCCAGGCGATCGGCGCGGCCGGCGCGCTTTCGCCCTTTTTCGGATCGGCGATAATTGTTTCCCACAGGCGTTTGCCGGTTTTGAAATCATAGGCGAGAACGCGTCCGTCCTGCGTGCCGCGAAACAATGTGCCGTCAAGATAGGCGGCGCCGCGGTTCACGCCTTGCGCCGTGGCGGGCGTATAATCCTCGTGCACGCGCCAGTTCTGGGTGCAATCGTTGGGATTGATGGAAAACGTATCATATTCGGTGGCGAAGATCAGCGCGCCCTCGACCTCCAGTAATCCGCTATTGAAACTGGCATATTGGCCGGTGTCGTAGGTGCACAACACTTTCAGGTTTTTGGCGTTGGATGGCGTGATCTCATCGAGCGGCGAAAAGCGCTCGGACGTCAGCGTTCGATTATAGCTCGGCCAATCGCTGTTGACGCCGCCGTGAAGAGGCATCGGCGCCCCCACGAGCGGAGCCGAACCTGTCGAGGCTTTTTCGATGTCGATCGTGCCCTTCGGCGGGCAACTATGTAGCTTGCAAACACGCGCAACTGGGGGTAGGTTGAAGGCATAGGAGATTTCAGCCGTGTCGATCCTTTCCCGCCCCTACTTTCATGACGAAGACGCCGCCTTCGCTTTCCTCGAAAGCGTCATCTGGACTGATGGCCCGGTGTGCGGGAAGTGCGGTTGCCCGGGTCGGATCACAAAGGTCAAGGCGAACGCTAAGAAGCGCATCCGCGTTGGCCTTTATCGGTGCGGTGACTGCAAGTCCCAGTTCCGCGTCACGGTCGGAACCGTGTTCGAACACATCCGCTTGCCGCTGCATAAGTGCCTCCAGGCCGCGCATCTTATGTGCTCGTCCAAGAAGGGCATCAGCGCCCATCAGATCAGCCGCATCCTAGAGGTCCAGTACAAAACGGCATGGTTTCTTTGCCATCGTATTCGCGAAGCCATGCGAGACGATCACCTGGGCTTCCTGGGCGGCTCTGGCATGGCCGTAGAGGCTGACGAGACCTACATCGGCGGCAAGGCCAAGAATCGCGCCACGCGCAAGCCTGCGGCCAAGAAGGCGGTCCTCTCGCTTGTCGAGCGCGACGGCAAGGTCCGCTCGTTTCATCTTGCCAATGTCACCGCCGAAAGCGTTCGCCCGCTCATTGTGAAGAACGCCGACAAAGCTTCCATGCTCATGACCGACGAAAGCGTCATCTATCCCAAGGTCGGCAAAGAGTTCGCCGCCCATGGCGCCGTGAACCACAGCGCCAGCGAGTACGCCCGCCTTGGCGGCTACGTCCACATCAACGCCTCGGAAAACTTTTTCTCTGTCGTGAAGCGCGGCATTGTCGGCACGTACCACAGCGTGTCCGAGGCACACCTTCATCGCTATCTGGCAGAGTTCGATTTCCGCTACAACAACCGTTCCGGCCTCGGCTGTGAGGATGGCGAACGTGCGCACCGTGCCGTCAAAGGGATTGTCGGCAAACGCCTGACCTACCGTAGACTTGACGCGTAAACCTTAGCGCTGATTGCGGATTCACAAAAGACAACGGCGGTGCTATGAACACCGCCGTTGGACTGCTTCGCTGGTGGCCCACACTTTTGGCCGTCGACCTCCCGCAGAGGTTGGCGGCCTTTCCATTTTGCCCCTATCGCGTCGGTGAACCGATTACGCGACGAGAGCGACCCTCCTAATCATCTGCCGAATCCTTCAGCCGCATCACGCGGCCACAGGTTATGAAACGTTTCTTGAGCGGCGGTCAACTCGAATCACGGTCGGCAGCGTATTTTGACGTCGAAAAACCCGCATTCTGTTGCTTTGTTCTCTTTCTTGGCGCAATATCTCCTCTGGCAAGCTTATAAGCAATTAAGGGGATATAATAAGTGTCTCGAACTCGTAGCCCAGGATACCCTAACCTCCCGCTTCCTGATGCGATTGCCCGCATTCGCAAAATTCACGATGCGGATCGTCGCAATCCAGTCGATCGAGCCGTGATCGCAAATCACTTAGGTTATAGCGGCCTAAGTGGAGCGTCTGACACCGCTATATCTGCGCTCATGCACTACGGTCTTCTTGAAAAGGTAGCCAAAGGTGAGGTGCGCGTTTCACAGCTCGCTGTCGATATCCTCGCGCCGGAATCCGAGGCCCAGCGGAAGCAAGCCCTGCTTGATGCGGCCTTATCTCCCGAGTTGTTCAAATCATTAAAGGAGCGCTTTCCAGAAAGTCGTTTCTCAGAAAGCGCCCTTCGCTCCTACCTCGTCCGCTTGGGTTTCTTGGAGCGCGCCGTCGATCCTGTTATTAAGGCATATACGGAAACGTGCCGCTACTTGGAGCAAGAGAACGTTAGCGAAAGTGGTGGCATCGCCACGAAGGCTGATCAAGAATCAACGCATCATGAATATGGCGCTGATCGTGAAATACCCAAATCGACCTCGAAGGCGCCATCAGTCGAGAAACGGGAGACTGAGGCTATGGCCGACGAACGCGTGTTGACAACAGGACTGCTGTCAAAGGGCGCTAACTTTCGCCTGATTGTAAACGGGCGTATTGGTGTCAAAGAGATCGAAATGCTCATCAAGAAGCTTGAGATCGACAAGGAGATACTGGCCGATGACGGTGACGCCGAAACACCCAAGGAAGATAACATCTTCAAGTGAGCCAACTGCTAGGGGCGTCGTCGCTAAGCTATGTCCAGAATGCGCCCACGCCTTTCAAGGTAATGGCTGGGACGGCATCGACTCTCATTGGAAGTCGAAGCACGAGGAGGTTATGCCGTACGTCGATGCCTGGCCTCTGATAAAGGCTGGCAACTATCGCTCGCAGACCGTCAAACCTTCGAAGTTAAACACCCGGAAGGCCGTTCTTGAGAAGTTTGACATCGAAGGGGAAATCTTTGAGCACGTCGGCAGCCTTAAGCTGGAGAGCGGTTGCTATGTGTACGTCGCGATGGCCGGGCACACCGCTCGAAATGTTCCGCTAGGCAAAATCGCTAGCTTGATTGCGGCTCTTGAGGCGCTCAATCCCGAGGACGACATAGCTAAAGGCTTACGGGAGGAGCAGCATGATATTGAGCAGCGCGAAAAAATTTTACGTGCTGCTGAGATTGCCGACGCCGCACAAGATGACCGGTCCCAAGCTCAAAAGTTTTACGACGCCGCTCGCGACCTAGGCGTCGATGGCGATGAGGAAGGCTTCAAAAGCGTGCTGCGGAAACTGGCGAAGCGGGCCAAAGACGCCTAACGTTTAAACGGGACGTTGAGGCATTAGGCGCCGGATCTTTGACGCAACGGAGCGCAGCCAGTGCGGCGTAATACCCTTGGTCACCTCCCACTCCCGTTTGAGCAACAGTCTTGAAGATTCCAGCGCGTCATCGACAACATCTTGTCGTATTTTTCCCAGCGGGTTCAAAAGTAGAAGCTGATCAAGCTTTTGCAGAAACTCAGAATCCTCACCAGAGTATCGGTTGGGCAAGGGGTTGATTCGCATTTTTATGCGCCACAAAACCGTAGTCGCATCGACTGATAATATTTCCAATAATTTATATTTTTCCTCAGAAGAGGTATCGTCGTTGTACGCACGGTACCACTTGCGGCAAATACCAGCATATTCTGCTATATCTTTGCGGAGTTCGTTTATCCAGTTCTGCCTAAACTCCGCAATCTTGCTTTCGTGCGCTACCATAGGTGCAATAAAAGCAACTAGAACTGCCGATATAAACACCCAGGAACCTGCCCCGAAACTGGAGCTTTCATTAGGCAGTCCGACGTTCCAAGTTGAAGACGAAAATAGGCTCATGCGAAAAGCCTTGCAATGGGGGTTTGCAGCGATCTGCAACTGCGGCCTTCAACCTACCCCCAGTTGCGCGTGTTTGCAAGCTACATAGTTGCCCTTCGGCGCGTTCATGTAACGAATATAATTGACTCCCATCGCAATGATGGGAACGGCCTCGTCGAAATAGACATAAAGGACGCCAGCGGCGACAATGCCGAACGCCAGAATAAATCCGCCAAACCATTTTAGTTTAGGGGTCATGATCGCCTCATTTATAGATAATCCGCTCTGTTTTCACTGGAAAATACGTCGCGAATGTTCGGATGAAGATCGGCGATAATTGCCATTAGCCTAAAAATTTAAGATACCGGTGATCGCTATTTTCCGTGTTGCAACAGGACAGCAACGCACACACGGCGGTGTCGTTCCCTCGAGCCGTCGTCGATCGCGGATATCCGAACCGGTTCCGAGGTTTGCCCGAAACACGGCAGGATTGTCGCGTCGTCTTTTCACACCCGAAACAGCCTATTAGGCCGCATCGTAAACCACAGCGTATTGGACATTTGACCGGTTCGATCTCCTTGCTAAATCCTTTCCGAGCTCAATATCGAGCCTCGCCCGGCGCACCAAGCCACGCGCTCGCATGGCACGATTCCGAGACTGAAAAAGTTTCTGAATAATGCGATAAGCGAGACCGATCGCTCGATATCGCAACAGGAAAACGATGCCCGGACACCTCGACACTTTGACGATCCTTGTTCCCGAAAGCCGCGAACTCGACCTTTTTGTCAGCATGCTCGAAGCGGAGGGGGCGGTCGCGCTGCGCTGTCCGCTCGTCCGGATTGTCGATCTCGACGACACGACGGAAGTCGACGCCTGGATCGATGGCTTCATTCAGAGTCCATTCGACGACTTGATCCTGCTGACGGGCGAGGGCCTGCGCAGGTTGATCGCGCTGAGCGATCGAGGCGGCCGAAAGGCCGATTTCGTGGCCGCCGTCGCAAAAACGCGCACGGTCACGCGGGGTCCGAAGCCCGCGCGCGCCTTGCGCGAAATCGGACTGGAGCCGGGCATCACGGCGCCCGCGCCGACGTCAAGGGGCGTGCTCGATGCGCTCGCCGGCCTCGCGTTGCAAGGCCGGCGCATCGGCGTCCAGCTCTATCCCGGTGACGGCGGCTTGCCGCTCGTCGCGGCGCTCCGCGAGCGCGGCGCCGAGGTTATTCCGGTGACGCCTTATGGCTACGTCTCGCAAGAAGGCTCTCAAAAGGTCGCGGATTCCATCCGCGCCTTGGCGGACGGGCGGATCGCGATGGTCGCCTTCACGAGTTCGCCGCAGATCGAACGCATGAATGCCGTCGCGCGCGAATTTGGTTTGGAACGAGAGCTTTTCGAGGGCCTGAAACGCGCCAAGATCGCGTCGATCGGTCCCGTGGTCACGCAGACTTTGGCAGCGCAGGGGATCACGGGGGTGATTCAGCCCGAAGCGAGCTTCCATCTCAAACCCCTGATCCGCGCCATTGCCGCCGCGTGGAGCGCGCAACGAGCCTGACGGGGGACGCGGTCAGGCCGAATATTGCGCGTCGCTGACGTGTTCGAGCCAATCGACGACTTTGCCGTCGAGGCTTTCCTGAATGGCGATGTGGGTCATCGCCGTGGTGGGCGCCGCGCCGTGCCAATGTTTTTCGCCGGGCGGAAACCAGACGACATCGCCGGGGTGAATCTCCTCGATCGGACCGCCCTCGCGCTGGACCCGGCCCGAGCCGAAGGTGACGATCAAGGTCTGGCCGAGCGGATGCGTGTGCCAGGCCGTGCGCGCGCCGGGCTCGAAGGTCACGGCGGCGCCGTTGACGCGGGCCGGCGCGGGCGCGCTGAACAGCGGGTCGATGCGGACCGTTCCGGTGAACCAATCCGATGGCCCCTTGCCAGACGGACGCGAGCCGTTTCGTTTGATGTCCATGGTTCTCTCCGTTCGAGACGCGCAAGCCTTGCAACGCAACCCGATCGGCCGCGAAGCGATCTCGCGCCTTACCGCATCGGGACGCGCTCGCATGGCGCTAACATCGTATTCGCGACGTTTCAACAGGAAGAAGGTCGCGCTAGGCCGCGCCGGCGGGGCCCTCTATCTTGCCGGTTGCGCGAGCCGCTTCAAACGCCCCGGCGTCACGGTCTATCGCGGCTGCGCGCTGGTGACAGCGCGCGGGCTTAGTCACGGCCTGGGATTCGTTCCACGCGGGCCATTGCGAATTGATCCGTTCATGAACAAGAACAGCATCCTGCTTCTCACATCCGTGGCGATGATCGCCTTCGCGGCCAATTCTCTTTTATGCCGGATCGCGCTGCGAAACACCGGAATCGACGCCGCAAGCTTCACTTTGGTTCGAATCGTCTCGGGCGCGTTGATGCTCGGGCTCATCGTGCGGCTCCGCGGCGGCGACGTGGCGCGCCATGGCAATTGGCCGTCGTCCTTCGCCCTGTTTGTCTATGCGGCGGGTTTTTCGTTCGCTTACCTCAGCCTGTCCGCGGCGACCGGCGCCTTGCTTCTGTTCGGCGCCGTGCAGACCACCATGATCGGTTACGGCCTGTGGTGCGGCGAGCGTCTCAGTCCTGGTCAGACGGCAGGTCTCATGTTCGCGTGTGCCGGGCTCATCGTCTTGATGCTGCCAGGGCTGGCGGCCCCGCCTCTCCGCAGCGCGTTACTGATGGTGGCGGCGGGCATGGCCTGGGGCGTCTATTCGTTGCGTGGCCGTGGCGGCAGCGATCCCGCGGCCAACACCGCTGGGAATTTCCTTCGCGCCTTGCCGTTTGCCGGTGCGCTCAGCCTTGCGGCGCATTCGGGAACCGTGCTTGACGGCGCCGGCATTGGCTATGCCATCGCCTCGGGCGCTTTGGCGTCGGGTTTGGGCTATGCCGTTTGGTACGCCGTGCTGCCGGGTTTGCGCGCCGCCAATGCGGCGACGGTGCAGCTCAGCGTCCCCGTGATCGCCGCGCTCGGCGGGGCCCTTTTCCTCGGGGAAACGATGACGCCGCGGCTGTTGCTCGCATCCGTCGCAATTCTTGGCGGGATCGCCATGGTCATCGGCGGCTGGCGTTTCGGGCGGCGAGCGGCATAATATTTTTCGGCTGGGTCTCGTCAGGCGACAAGACCCAGCCGAAATCCTTACGTATTCATCGACTCGAAGAATGTCGCATTGCCCTTCGGGGTTTCGCGCAGCTTGCCGAGCAGGAACTCGATCCCGTCCACGGTGCCCATCGGGTTGAGGATACGGCGCAGCACATACATCTTCTTGAGGATGTCGGCGGGCACCAGAAGCTCTTCCTTGCGGGTGCCGGATCGCGTGATGTCGAGCGCCGGGAAGGTCCGTTTGTCCGCGACCTTGCGGTCGAGGATGATTTCGGAATTGCCGGTGCCCTTGAACTCTTCGAAAATCACTTCGTCCATGCGCGAGCCGGTATCGATCAAGGCGGTCGCGATGATCGTGAGCGAGCCCCCTTCCTCGATGTTGCGCGCGGCGCCGAAGAAGCGCTTCGGGCGTTGTAGGGCATTGGCGTCGACGCCGCCGGTCAGCACCTTGCCGGACGACGGCACGGTGGTGTTGTAGGCGCGACCGAGCCGGGTGATCGAATCGAGCAGGATGACCACGTCGCGGCCATGCTCCACGAGGCGCTTGGCCTTTTCGATCACCATTTCGGCCACCGCGACGTGACGCGTCGCGGGCTCGTCGAAGGTCGAGGACACAACCTCGCCCTTGACCGAGCGCTGCATGTCGGTGACTTCCTCGGGCCGCTCGTCGATCAGCAGAACGATCAGATAGGCGCTTGGATGATTGGCCGAAATCGATTGCGCGATATTCTGCAGCAGCACGGTCTTACCCGTGCGTGGCGGCGCGACGATGAGCGCGCGCTGGCCGAAGCCGATCGGCGCGACGATGTCGATGACGCGGTTCGAGAGATCCTTGCGCGTCGGGTCCTCGATCTCGAGCTTGAGGCGCCGGTCGGGATACAACGGCGTCAGATTGTCGAAATTGACCTTGTGCCGGACCTTTTCGGGATCCTCGAAATTGATCGTATTGACCTTGAGCAGCGCGAAATAGCGCTCGCCTTCCTTCGGGCTGCGGATCAGGCCTTCGACCGTGTCGCCGGTGCGCAGGCCGAAGCGGCGGATTTGCGTCGGCGAGACGTAGATGTCGTCGGGTCCCGCGAGATAATTGGCATCGGCCGAGCGCAGAAAGCCGAAGCCGTCTTGCAGCACTTCGATCACGCCGAAGCCGACGATCTCGATGTCGCGGCTCGCGAGCTGCTTGAGAATCGCGAACATCAGCTCTTGCTTGCGCATGGTCGAGGCGTTCTCGACCTCGTATTCCTCGGCGAAAGCCAAAAGCTCGGTCGGGGAGCGGTCTTTCAAATCGGCGAGCTTGATCTCGCGAACCGTCGTGGGAATGTCTTGGAGACCGGGGTCTATCGAAACGTCTGACATAGGGGCAATGTCTTCTGGGAGAGGGCCAGGGCGGCCGGGATTCGGGATATGAGCCGTCAAAAGGACCGATGTGCCGGTCGC